>JAYPMN010000102.1:0-6127 GCA_038129925.1 Flavobacteriaceae bacterium | reverse complement strand
GGTAGATTCAGCATTTGAAAGGTGTGAAAAGGCTTGCCTAAGGCCTTTTGGTAGCAATGTGCATGAAATTTAATTTCCTTTTTTTCACTGTGGAATTGGGAGGATTGAATATTTCCTCTTTCAGCTTCCTGTGCAATAAAGGTTTCCACCAGCATGCAATTTGCTGCCAATTTCTTTGCTTTCTCAGCATAAGAGCTCAGTTTGGGGTATTCATCCTTGAAAGTGTAAATGGCGGAAGGTTCAATTCCCAGCAAGGGTGTATTTTCTGAGATTAGGTCAGCATAAAGCGCAACGTTTTGATCTGCACATAGCTTGGCTTGCTTTAAAAAGCCTTTGGATATGTAGGTACGCCCACTGTCCGTAGGGGCTAGTATTTTAACTTGATACCCCAATCCTTCCAACAAGCCTAAAGCGGACTTCCCAATATGCGTTTCATTGTAATTAGAAAACTCATCAATATATAAATAAACACTTTTATTTAATTTATTTAAATTATTAAATATAAGAGACTTATATAATTCTTTTTCTAAGCTAGGGAGCCTTCTTTTCGGACTGATTCCCATCAGTGAGGCAATCAATTTTCGACTTACTTTCTGTGCAATAAGTTGATTTTGTAAACCTCTTATAGGCTGAGTGATTTTATTTATTCTTCCAAAATTAGCAAAGAGCTTATCCCGAAGACTGCTACCATTAACTTTTTGGTATTGGTAGAGGAACTCAGCTTTATAGGTTGCCACATCCACACTACTTGGACATTCGGTGGCACAGGCCTTACAGCTCAAACACAGTTCAAAAACGGCTTTAAGCTCTTTACTGTCAAAGGCATTGGGTTTTTTATCCTGACTGAGTACTTCTCGAAGTACATTCGCTCTACCGCGGGTGTTGTGCTTTTCGTCTAGAGTTGCTCGATAACTCGGACACATGGCTCCTGAGGGCAAGATTGAACGGCATTTTCCTGCACCGTTGCACTTTTCTGACGCTCTTAGCAAACCTTGATCTGAGGAAAAGTCAAAGGCGGTGTCATGTACAGGGGTTTCTTTATTTTCCGTTCTTAGGTTTTTATCCATAGGGAGAGCATCGACTATTTTCCCTGGATTAAAGATATTTTTTGGATCAAACAATTGTTTGATCTCTTTAAAGAGTCGGTAATTTTCTTGACCTACTACTATGGGTATAAATTCAGAACGGACAATCCCATCTCCGTGTTCTCCACTAAGAGATCCTTTGTATTTTTTAACCAAATGGGCTACAGCTAGGGTAATTGCTCTAAAATCTTTAACCCCTTTCGCGGTTTTTAAATTCAATATTGGCCGTAAATGCAGTTCGCCTGCGCCCGCATGGGCGTAATAGACGACCTCTTGATTAAATTGCAACATGAGCTGCTGAAACTCTTCAATATAGTCCGCCAAACGCTCTAAAGGAACGGCAGTATCTTCTATACAAGCTACGGCTTTGTGGTCTCCAACAAGATTGCCCAACAAGCCTAAACCTGCGTGCCTAAGCTCGTTGGCTTTAGCAATTGCATCATCCCTTAGGGGTACTGCTACATAACTCAATTGCGCTTCGTTTACGGTTTGTTGTAAATCCCGAAGTTGGTTGTCTAAACCTTTTTTATCCTCATCTCTTAATTCCAATAATAAGATAGCTTTGGGATCGCCTTGAATGAAAAGGCGGTGCTCTTTATAGCCTGGATGTCCCTTGGTACAATCCAAGATGGTTTTATCTATTAACTCGCAAGTATACAATTGGTGCTGCATCACAGGTACTACCGCCTGCATGGCGCTACTAATACTTTCAAAATGCAATGCCAATATCACTGCATTTTTAGGAGGTAAAGGGGCTAGTTGAAGTGTCATTGCTGTGGTAAATGCCAAGGTGCCTTCACTGCCAGTTAGCAATTTTGAAACATTGAATAAATCACCCTCGGCCGTAAAAGGTTGTTGTTGGATTAATTCGTCTACCGCATAGCCTGTATTTCTTCTGTGTATACTGGCTTTGGGAAAATCTTCCTCAATTTTTTGTCTAACTGTTGCTTGGGACAGCGTTTGCTGGAAATAGCGGTAAATGGTTCCCTCAAGAGATTGCTCTTGAGTTTTTAAAGTAAAATCCTTTTTTCCTATTTCCTTAAAAATTGCCTTTGAACCGTCTGACAACACTGTTTGGAGTTCTAAAACTTGGTCACGGGTTACCCCGTAACGGATGGAGGTTGTTCCTGAGGAATTATTTCCCACCATACCTCCCATCATACAATAAGCTGAAGTAGAGGTATTTGGACCAAAAAATAAACCGTGTGGTTTGAGATATTCATTCAGTGCGTCCCGATTGACCCCTGGCTGAATCCGAACGCGTTGTTGTGCAACATCCAAATCTAAAATAGCTGTAAAATATTTGGAAACATCAACTACGATGCCTTTTCCCACGCATTGACCTGCCAATGAAGTGCCAGCGGTACGGGGAATAAGACTGGTTTGATGCTCATGAGCAAAATCAATGAGTAAAATTAGATCATTGTCGTTTTTAGGAAAGGCTACTGCCAGTGGTAGTATTTTGTAAACAGAAGCATCCGTAGCATAAAGGGTTTGGTGCAGGTGGTCCCACTCCAGCTCACCTTCCATACTGTTCTTTAGACTCAAAAGATGTTGTTGCACTAATCCAGCTTTTAATTCTAGCTAAAATAAGCATTAGTTTTCCATGTTCCTTTTCAATTGTGTAAATTTGTTACAACACAAATAACTCTATGAAAAATATTTTCTTAAGCTATTCAATATTTGTTCTTTTATTGGCTTCATGCCAAGGCTCTGATGGACTTAAAATCAAAGGAATAACTGATGTTGACAACGGTAGTAACTTATATCACATTGTAGCAGACGCCAACAATCAGCCAAAAGTATTGGACACTTTGGTGGTCAAGGAAGGCCAGTTTAGCCTGCAAGTTGAGAATGAAGCTCCGAGCATTCATTTTCTTCAGATAGGAGGAAAGCAGGGAAACTTCCCCTTTGTTGCTGAAAAAGGAACAGTAAGTATAGAATTGTACAAAGACAGTTTGGGTGCCTCTAAAGCAACTGGGACTGTCTCTAACGATGATTTTATGAAATACAAATCAGAGACACAGGTATATATAACCTCTCTCAACTCTATAGGAAATGACTTACAACAAGCAACTATATTACAAGACTCGCTTTTGGCAGAAGATCTTCAAGAGCAATACCAAGACGTAAGAGATCAGATCCAAGAATACGAATTGAATTTTATAAAATCAGCGCCAAACTCTTTTATTTCAATACTTATTTTGGAGCGCTTCGTAGCAAATAACATACTCCAATTGTCGGTTGCTAAAGAATTATTTGATGGATTTAGTGATCGCATCAAAAATACGCCTTCTGGTCGTGCCATAGGAGAACGATTGAGTCAAGCACCAAAAGCTGAAGTCGGTCAACTAGCACCATTTTTTGAGGGTCCAGACCCCAATGGAGCTAGATTTAATTTAGCCGATCGTTTGGGTAAGGTAACCATCATTGACTTTTGGGCAAGTTGGTGTAGGCCTTGTCGCGTGGAAAATCCAAATCTCGTTCGTTTGTATAACAAACACAAGGACAATGGTCTCCAGATCGTGGGGGTATCGTTAGATCGCACCAAGCCCAAGTGGGTTCAAGCCATTGCCGACGACGGCCTTGTTTGGGAGCACGTTTCAAACCTTAAATTTTGGAATGACCCCATTGCTAAAATGTATCAAGTGTCTGCTATACCAGCAACTTTTATCCTTGATGAAAATGGAATAATTCTTACCCGTGACCTTAGAGGTCCTATGCTCGAGCAAAAGATTGACGAGCTTCTCGGCTCCTTGTAAACTAGTTTCGTTGTCTGTAAAGTAAGACCCCTGCGACAACTAAAGCAAAACTCAACATACTAAGCATCAATACAGAACCATACATCACCTTAGGCATAACAATTATAGTAATTAGAATACCGCCTATAGCACCACCAAAATGAGCTGTATGTCCAATGGTATCATTTTGGGATTTCATTCCGTATAAGGTATAGAGTATGTATCCTATTCCGAACAAATAGCCTGGGATGGGAATTGGAATTAAAAAAAGCATGAGTTCAATATTGGGATACAACAACAGGGCACTAAATAAAACACCCGTTACTGCTCCACTGGCACCTACGGCGGAGTAATAGTCTTGTTTGTAGTGAAAGTAGTAGGCACAGAAATTTCCAGCTAAAAGACTTCCCAAGAAAAGTACTAAAAATACAGCTGTTCCCAACATACCTACCACAAAATTCACAAAAAAGTAAAAGGTAAACATATTGAAAAGCAGATGGGTAGTGTTAACATGTAAAAAACCCGAAGAGAGTAATCTAAAGTACTCCCCTGCTTTTATACTCCCAATATTAAATCGGTATTTTTCAAAAAAAGTATCATTTTTAAAACCGTTATAAGTAAAGAAAATATTCAAACCGATGATGAATATTCCTACAGGAGGAAGGTTTTGTAACATGGCTCTAAACTAAACTAAATTCCAAAGAAAACCTTATAGATCAAAAACAATTCCTTGAGCTAAAGGCAGCTCTTTAGAGTAGTTGATGGTATTGGTTTGTCGTCTCATATAGGCCTTCCAGGCATCAGAACCACTTTCTCTTCCGCCGCCTGTTTCTTTTTCTCCTCCAAAAGCACCTCCAATTTCAGCTCCAGAGGTTCCGATATTGACATTAGCGATACCACAATCACTCCCCAAGTGAGAAAGGAAGGTCTCTGTCTCTTGCATATTTAGCGACATAATGGAAGAAGATAGCCCTTGTTTGACCTCATTTTGAATGGCAATGGCCTCCTCTACTCCTCCCGTATATTTCATGATATACAGAATGGGAGCAAAGGTTTCCTGATGAACTATGGCAGCATCGTGATCTATAATTGCAACAGCAGGTTTAACGTAACAGCCGCTTTCAAAATCAGTTCCATTCAGCTTTCCTCCGGAGACAAGCCATTCCCCTCCTTGATCGTCGACCTGTGCTAAAGCATCCATATAAGTTGCTACGGCATCTACATCAATTAGGGGTCCAACGTGATTCTTTTCGTCTAAAGGGTCGCCTATTCGCAATTGTGTGTAGGCTTTTTGAAGGCTTTTTGTAAAACTGTCAAAAATAACTTCATGCACTATAAGTCTTCTCGTAGAGGTACACCGTTGACCACAAGTACCTACCGCACCAAATACAGCAGCTCTCATTGCGGTATCCAAATCTGCATTTGGGGTAATGATGATGGCATTATTACCTCCTAATTCCAAAAGGGATTTCCCCAGTCTTGCTCCCACGCGTTGGGCTACATCTTTTCCCATACGAGTCGATCCGGTGGCAGAGACTAAAGCAATTCGATGATCTTCAGCCATCCACTGCCCTACGGCAGCCCCGCCATTAATAAGAGTAGAGATGCCCTGAGGAAGTTTGTTGTCCTTAAGGACTTCACTGATGATGTTTTGGCATGCAATACTGCATAGAGGTGTTTTTTCGCTTGGCTTCCAAATGCATACGTTGCCACAAACCCATGCCAAGGCTACATTCCAACTCCAAACCGCAACAGGGAAATTAAAAGCGGAGATAATTCCTACGACTCCTAAAGGATGGTATTGCTCGTAGAGGCGATGTAAAGGACGTTCCGAGGTCATGGTTTTACCGTAAAGTTGACGTGAAAGTCCAACTGCAAAATCGCAGATATCGATCATTTCCTGTACCTCTCCCAGGCCTTCCTGAAGGGATTTTCCCATTTCCCAGGAGACCAATTGTCCCAAGGCTTCTTTTTTCTCACGCAGTTTATTTCCAAACTGACGAATCATTTCACCTCGATTGGGCGCTGGAATTTTCTGAAAACTCAAAAATGCATGTTCCGCCTTAGCAATCGCTTGTTCGTAGTCCTCTACTCCAGCTGTCTGTACACTTGCTAGATGGGTCCCGTTTACTGGACTGTAGGACTCAATGGTCTCCCCTGACCCGAACCAATCTCCTCCAGAATGACATCCTTTTTGATTTGATTCAACATTCAATTCTTTTAGTAAGGCTTTGATTTTCTTCATACTTATTTTTTAAGTTGTGAAGTGAAGGTGCTCTCAAAAATTTTGTCAGCGTTAGA
>JAYPMN010000101.1:0-6131 GCA_038129925.1 Flavobacteriaceae bacterium | reverse complement strand
ACAATGATGCAGCTGAAGGACTTTTCTCGGGTGAAAAAAGTAGATTTTTAGTACAGTTAGAATTTTTTAAACATCCAAATCATCAACTTACTTTAAGACAGTTGGATTTTAATATCCAAACACCAACGGGCCCCATTAAAAAAGCCATTAAAAGTCCTGGCGTACTTGACCAACTAAATGAAGTTGCCAGAGAAGGGTTTTCACCATCCTCACTGGCACTTTATATTCGAGACCCCTATCAGTTTTATGAACAGCGGTTACTCAAGATAAAACCGGATCAAGAATTTGAGTCTGATATCAATGCTTCAGAGAAGGGAACAATCATCCACCAGGTATTGGAAGAGCTTTACCAACCCTATGTGGGGAAAGTCATGGTGGATATAAACTATAAAGAGATGCTTGAAAAACTCAGTCAAATGGTCAGATCAGGTTTTAAAAAGCAGTATCAAAAAGAGACTCTAAAAACAGGAAAGAATTACTTGATAGTAGAGGTCACGAATCGGATTTTAAAAAGCTTTATTGAAAAGGAAAGAGCTTTTGTAAAAAGTGGAAATCAATTAGAAATAATTGGTTTGGAAAGAGAATTTCACACTCCTATTTCAATATCGGGAATGGAGCAAACAGTCTATCTAAAAGGTACTGTGGACCGTATTGATTCCCTCAATGGAACACGACGCATAGTCGATTATAAAACAGGAAGTATTGGCTCAGCAGATCTGAGCTATACTATTTGGGAAGAGTTGATTACGGAACCCAAAAAAGGAGCACTTTTCCAAGTGATGCTATATGCCTATGCGTTAAGGAATGAATTTCTGTCTGTACCCTTAAACTCTGGTGTTATCCCTTTAAAAAACTTTGAAAATCATTTTCAAGCCGTCAAAAAAAGAGATGGTAGTGATAAAGGTCCGCTACAAATCGATTCTCAAATACTCAGTGATTTTGAGAGGCAATTATTTTCTCTAATTAAGGAGATTTTTGATCCAAAATTTCCCTTTAACCAATTATCTTTAAAAAGTTAAAGCATCTTTGATGAAGGAGAATTCGTGCTTTTTTCTTTAAATTAGCTAAACACACTACTATTTTTATTTTATGGGCAAAAAAGAAGACTTTGACAAGATAGATGCCAATAAGGATGGGTACATTTCAAGAGAGGAATACGATAATGCCACCGAAACGGCAGGTATAGAAAAACAAAAGTTGAATTGGTTCTTACGCCTAATTACTTTAGGAGACCGATTTGACATTAAAGATTTTTGGGATAGAGTCAAAAAATCTGCTGTAGAGTTTATAATACTTGTATTTGGGGTAACAGTTTCCTTTGGAATTGAACAGCAAGGAGGTGTGTCTGACAATAGAAATGATGGGATTGAAAATTTAGAAAACTTAAGGGAGGAAATAGATAAAATGATTAGTTATACCGATTTTTATATAGAACAAATTAATTGGGTAACTGAACTATATCAAAAGCAATACAATAAATGGGATCAGGATAATGACAGTATATTTATTGATTTTCAAGAAGATGATGAAGAGCCAGATGGAAAATATTATTTTTCTCCTATGGGAATGTACACTCAAAGAGACCCTTTCAACCCTCCAAGAGTAAATTTTGACGCAATAAAGCTCGATGGAACCTTTCGATTAATGCCAAAAGAAGTTGGTCTAAAAATGACTGAGATTTATGACGGAACTGAACTTAGATACTTAATAGAAAATACAGGTAAAAATGAAGAGCGTTATGTACAACAGTTTGTTGACCGTATCGCAAATAAATGGGTGTATGAATTACCCTGGGTTGATGTAGATTATAATGAGTTCTGGATAGAAAACAGAAAGTATATACAAGAGGACAAGTTCATAAAGTATAACTTATATAAACGAATTGATCTGTGGGAGTATAGTGTAAAAGAGCAATTACAGAATTACAAAAGTTCCTTATATGAAGGTGCAAAAATGTTGGATTCAGTAATTGCGGTAAGGGACAGTGAATTTGAGTTAATATGGTGGGTGTTGAATCCTAAAGACTAAGCATTTTTTGTAATAAGTTCCGCAACAAGTTTCCCGGAGATAAGTGCAGGGGGGACTCCTGGCCCAGGTACTGTGAGTTGTCCAGTAAAAAACAAATCACTTACTTTTTTACTTTTTAGTTTAGGTCTTAAAAATGCTGTTTGCAACAAGGTATTTGCCAATCCATAGGCATTTCCTTTATAAGAATTGTATTCTTCTTTAAAGTCTTTAACACAAAACGATTCAGTAAACTCTACATGATTTTTTATTTTTTGTCCAGTGAGTTTTTCCAGTCGATTCATAACCAAGTCGTAATAATAAGATCTTAATTCGGGAGTGTCCTCTATTCCAGGAGCAATAGGGATGAGTATGAAACAAGCTTCTTTTCCTACTGGCGACATAGAAGGGTCAGTTACCGAAGGAAAATTTGCATAAAAAAGTGGATTTTCAGGCCATTCAGGATGGTCGTAAATAGCGGCTGCATGTATATCAAAATCAACATCAAAAAACAGATTATGATGGAAGACACCTTCAACTTTTTTATCCAAGCCGATATAAAATAAAAGGGAAGAAGGAGCAAAAACTTTTTTGTTCCAATAAGCCTCACTATAAGCTCTGTAATTTTGATCCAATAAGCTTTCTGTATGATGGTAATCAGCCCCAGATAAAACGATGTCTGCCCTGATTAATTCTCCATTAACAACAATCCCCTCTGCTTTTCCTGTATTGCTTACCTGAATTTTATCAACAGCAGCTTCGGTGTGGAATTTTACACCTAGCGATGTTGCTATAGACACCATGCCTTCTACGATGCGATACATTCCATTTTTTGGGTGCCAAGTTCCTAACCCAAAATCAGCCCAATTCATAAAGTTGTAAAAAGAGGGAGTATTGGATGGTTTCGCCCCTAAGAATAAAACAGGAAATTGAAGTATTTGTCTCAGTTTTGGACTCTTAAATTGTTTGTAAACATCATTTTTTACATTACTGAGGAAGTAATTGATTTTTCGAATGGTTACGGGGGTTACCAATTCTAAGGGAGATAAGCCAGGGCGATAAACCAAATCCTTTATTGCAATATCGTAATTTTCTTTGGCGGAGGCCATAAACCGTTTTAATTTGCTACTACTTCCCGTTTCCTCTTTTTCAAACACATCATATATCTTTTCTAAAGAATCACCTATTGGAATTGCATCTTTTATGCCAAAAACAACTTGATAACCTGGGTCTAACCGTTCTAATTCATATAGATCAGCAGTTGTTTTTCCAAAATCGTTATAAAATGATTCAAATACATCGGGCATCCAGTACCAGGACGGCCCCATATCAAAAGTAAATCCATCTTTTTTGAGTTGCCTAGCCCTTCCTCCTAAACTTTTATTTTTTTCAAATACGTTTACCTCAAAGCCAGCTTTTGCGAGATAAGAAGCCGAAGCCAGGGAAGAAAACCCTGAACCGATTATTGCAATTTTTCTTTTCATAACATAACAAAGATAACCCAAAATAAAGGGTCTGCCTCTATTACTCAGTATTGGATAATCATTTTACTGCCCATTCTATACCTCGTGTCATTATATTCCATACTTCTGGGACATCAAAGATATCATCTGAGTGACCTAAAGCAGAATAAAAAACACGGCCCTTGCCGTAGTTTTTTTTCCAAACTACAGGCATTTCAACTCCGTCTATCCAAGCATCGTGCTCTCCATTAAAAGAAGTGGTTGCTAAAATTTTTATGTTGGGATCATAATGCATGTAATACTGCTCTGTTTTTAAATTAAAATCATTTATTCCAGCTGTAACGGGATCAGAAGTATTGGAGATGGTTACCTTATAATCAATTTGCCCTCCAGGGTGTTTTACAAATTGACCACCAACCATATATTGATATTCGGTATCATTTCTAAAGGAGTCACCTAATCCGCCGTGGCAGCCAGCAAGGCCAACACCCCAAGCAATGGCATCTCTTAAACCCTTAGATTCTCTATTGCTCATTTTGCTCATTGTGATATGTTGTATAACTAAATCGAGGGATTGCATGAGTTCTTTTTCCAAATATGATGCAGTGCTTTTTGAAAGGGTAACATTGGCTTTTTGATTTTCAAGCCAAGAGGCTATTTTTTTTGCAAAAACTTCTGGTTGATGCCCCTTCCAACCGCCGTAAACGATTAACACATTCTTCCCTTCCATGGAGGATTGTGAATAAAGTGAAGAAGACAAAAGGCAAATTAATGCAAAGAAAGCAAAGCGTGTTTTCATGTGTTATACGATTTAAACTTTAAAAAATAAATTTCGCTAACTAACTAAAGCTATACTAATTTTATTTTTTCGAATTGTGAATTTCTTCTACAAAAGATGCACTTATAATCCCAGTAGGAATAGCTACTATTCCGATTCCAACCAAAGAGATTACTGATGCAAAAACCTTTCCCCAAAGGGTGATGGGCACTACATCACCATAACCTACAGTCGCAAGAGAAACAGTTGCCCACCAAATGGATGCAGTGATACTGGAAAAGATTTCTGGTTGGGCTTTATTCTCTAAAAAATATATGGCTGAGGCTGAAAAAAGGATGGTCAATACAGATAGAAATAGTGTAAATTTTAATTCATTTTTTACTGCTGAAAGCGCTTTAATAAATAATTTAAGTGACTTACTTTCCCGACCTAATTTGAATACACGAGTCAATCTAAATAAACGAAGAATTCTGAAAAAACGACCGTCTAATAAAACAAATTGTTTTAGATAAAATGGGAGTATAGAGACAAGATCAATGATTCCAAAAAAACTAAGTACATAGCTTTTTACACCAGCCCATTTATTTTCGCGATAACTCAAACTGATCCGATACAGGTATTCAAAAGAAAAAATCACAATGGAAACCAATTCAAAATAATAGAAGAATTGTGAGAATTGTACTTGAATGAATTGATGAGACTCCAAAACCATTGCAATGATGTTTCCAATGATTAAGGAATATATAAAGATGTCAAAGCGATTGAATTTTTTCATTTTGTATTTATTTTTGAAAATTACAATATTTTTTTACTTACTATATAAATAATATAATTATTGATTGTAATTAATTGAAAAATAGACAGATAATAACAAAAATTCAATCTTTTAGTACTGGCTATTTTGTTAAAAAACAAAAAATAGTTTCAAAATAGCATTTTGTATAACTTTTTTTGCTTATCTTTAAACAAGTTTAAATTCAATTTGGTTTCAAACGTCTCTGTTAGATTACTTCCATAAGTTAAATTCTAAAATCCAAAACAGAGACGTTTTTCTTTTTTTAAATGATTCCAAATTCCTTCAAATTTCATTTATCTTAGTTACTCAGCAATTGAATCAATCATACTCATGCCTGCAGTTACAACTTTAACTTTATTTACTTTTCAAAAGAATAAATTCTGGGCTTTTAAGCAGATGGGAATCGCTGCGAGTAAACTAAAAAGTGTAGAAGGACTACGGTTTTATAAATTTTTAGGAACTGGAGGGGGAAATGGCTTTAGTTTAACACCAGATTTTTCTACTTATGCTTTTTTAGGAGTATGGGACAACATCTCTCTTTACAATAGCTGTTTGAATGAGCACCCTGTTTTTCTTCAATATTTCCAAAAAGCCAGCTCCCAAAGAGAATTGGTTTTAAGCCCTGTAAATAGCCACGGTAAGTGGAGTGGTACAAATCCATTTAAAACTCAAGAAGCATCAAAAGCAAACTTTAAAGATTCTAATCTTAAAGCAGTTGTAATCACTAGAGCTACCCTGAGATGGAACCGTTTGCTTTCTTTTTGGAAAGCTGTACCCGAAGCTAGCCAAGCAATTATGAATGCCCAGGGGGTTTCCTACTTTAAAGGGATAGGAGAATTACCGTTTATTCAACAAGCCACAGTTAGTATATGGGAGAGTTTTGACGCGGTAAATACCTTTGCATATAAAGGAAAAGAACACGCTGTTATTGTAAAAAAAACTAGACAGAAGAAGTGGTATAAGGAAGATTTATTTTCAAGATTTCTTTTAATTTCTGACACTACGATAAACCTTAATTAATGAAACAAGCTATTGTTATAGGTGCAGGTATTGCAGGTTTGGCATCCAGTATTCGTTTGGCCATTAAAGG
>JAYPMN010000100.1:0-6145 GCA_038129925.1 Flavobacteriaceae bacterium | reverse complement strand
GTTTGAATATCCTCATATCCTTCTTTATTCATTTTTACATTTAAAGGGAAATATTGAGGAGGTGGAAGAAGCCCATCGGTGACTTCCTTGATGAAATCTTCTTTTGTCAAGTCCGCTTTTAAAGCGTAATTTGTTTTCTTCTGTTCGCCTAGAGTTCCCACAGTTTTTTTACTTAGGTTTTTACCACAAGCAGAACCAGCTCCGTGGGCAGGATATACGAGTAAATCATCTGCCAAGGGCATGATTTTCTTTCGAAGACTTTCATACAGTATTCCAGCCAAATCTTCTTGGGTGAGATTAGCTGCTTTTTGAGCTAAATCTGGACGACCTACATCCCCTAAGAAAAGAGTATCTCCAGTAAATATAGCGATGTCTTTATTATTTGCATCTCGGAGTAAATATGTTGTACTTTCCATAGTGTGACCTGGTGTGTGAAGAACAGTAAGGCTTATTGCTCCTATTTTAAATTCCTGTTGATCTTTTGCTATGAGCGCATCAAACCCTGTTTTTGCTTGAGGACCATAAACAATAGTGGCTCCAGTTTCTTTAGCTAAGGTTACATGACCACTCACAAAATCTGCATGAAAGTGGGTTTCAAAAATATATTTTATAGTGGCATTATTATTTTTAGCTTTTTCAATGTAGGGGGCAACCTCTCTCAAAGGATCGATAATGGCAGCTTCTCCATTACTTTCTATGTAATAAGCCCCTTGAGACAAGCATCCAGTGTAGATTTGTTCAACTTTCATCTGATGATCTTTTGATAGTTCAAAATTAATAAAGTTTTGATAGTCTCGTATTTTTGATTTATATAGTTCTATGGATTACTCTGACGGCTGAGTTTTTTTTGCAAGGATGTTTTTTTTGCAACACCATCAAAGTCATCAGTTGCATCACCAGAGGTGATGAATAAATTTTGTTTTTTTAAGATTTTGATGATTTTACTTTTAATCAATAAATCCCTTGCTGGGCCTATTGCTCCTACTACCATCACTCTAATTCCTTTTTGTTGAAGACTGAGGATCAGTTCATAAAGTTGTTCCGAAGCGGTGCTGTCTATGTAATTAACTGCACGCATATTGATAATAAAACCTTTAACCGTATTTTCTTTTTCTTCAATGGCCTTAGAAACAAGTTCTTTAAAATATTGAATATTTCCAAAAAAGAGTTGAGCATCAAAACGAAGAATGATAAGATCATTTCGTTGAACTACTTCATCAGGGAAACGATTGATATTCTTAAAATAATTGGTTTTTCCTATCCTTCCTAGAAATGCGTGATGAGGTTTTGAGGCCCTGTAAACTAACAATAAAAGAGAAATCACTATACCTATTCCGATTCCTTTAGTAATACCTAAAAATAGCGTAGCTAAAAATGTTAGAAATAGTAAAGCGAATTCATCTTTTCTTTTTTTAAATAGACGAATAGCAAATTTAATATCAATTAAATTAACTACGGCGACTATGATAATGGATGCTAGTACTGCTTTTGGTAAGTAATAAAACCAATGGGTAAAAAACATTAAAGTTAAGCCTACTATAAAAGCAGTAATCAATGCTGCCATTCCTGTTTTTGCACCAGCTTGATCATTTACAGCGGTTCTAGAAAATCCACCTGTGGTAGGATAAGACTGAAAAAAGGACCCTGCGATATTCGAACTCCCCAAGGCAATAAGTTCTTGGTTGGGATCCACTGTATGCTCTTTATAATTTTCCTCGATAGCTTTTGCTACAGAAATAGCTTCCATAAAAGCAACTAAAGCCAAGGTAAGTGCCGTTGGTAGCAGTTGTTTAATAGTGTCCATTTCGAAAACTGGGGTTTGAAATGATGGTAATCCTTGCGGTATTAAACCAACTAAAGCCACACCTTGTTTATCTAGTCCGTTAAAATAAACCCACGAGATACCCAATACTACTGCGATTAAAGCTGAGGGGATTTTACGATTCCAATTTTTAATCAAAAGTATTAGAACAACACTCAAGACACCAATGATTAAGGTTGCAAAATGAACGGGTACATTAGATTGGAGAATGGATTCAATAACGATGTGGAGTTGGTTGCTTTGAGAGAGCTCAATTCCCAATAAATGCTTTAATTGACTAAAACCTATGATAATTGCTGCTGCAGAGGTAAACCCACTGATCACAGGTTTAGACAAAAAAGAGACAATAAACCCCATACGAAACAAGCCTAATAGTAATTGAATAGCACCCATAAGTAGAGCCAAAAGGATGGCCATTTGTATGTAATGTGAAGGCTCCACTATTGAAAGGGCACTCAATCCTGCAGCGACTAATAAGGAGTCCATAGCTACTGGGCCAACAGCCAGTTGTTTAGAAGTCCCCAAAAAAGCATATACAATTTGTGGAGTCAATGAAGCATACAAACCATAAATAGGTGGGAGTCCCGCGATTAGGGCATATGCCATTCCTTGTGGGATCAGCAATACAGCTACTGTAATTCCTGCTAACAAGTCGCTTTTAAAGTAATCTGAACGGTAGTTCGAGATCCATTCTAAAAAAGGAAAATATTTTTTCAGCTCTTATAATTTTAATCAAATGTAATACAGATGAATAGAATGGGTGTAACCGAAGTTACATCAGCCTTCAAATTTTAATCAATAATTAATTGAAATTGTGTTTCTACCCAAAACAACTTTTCCTTGATTTTCCATTTTTTTGAGCAGTCTTGAAACGACCACTCTTGAAGAATTTAAGTCCATCGCAATTTCAAGATGTGTAATTTTAAGTGTTTTGCTCTTGGTCACTTTGCTTTTATCTTTTATGTATTTTTCTAAACGTTCATCCAACTTTAAAAAAGTAAGTGCATCAATAGCTTTGAGCATCTCGCTCAATCGATTTTGATAGTTTTCAAAAATGAAATTTCTCCATGATCGATACTTCGTGAGCCAATCATCCATAAAGGCTGCAGGGACCATAATTAAAGTTGTATCGGATTCGCAAATTGCTCTGATTTCACTTGAGGTATTTTCCAAACAACAATTCAAAGTCATTGCGCAAGTACTCCCAAATTCTACAAAGTATAATAGTAATTCTTCACCAGAATCGTCTTCCCGAACAACTTTAATGGCACCTTCTAACAAAAGAGGGATAAATTTTAAACGCTCTCCTAGATCAATCATGATTTCTCCTTTGGGAACTTGTTTGATTGTACTTACTTTTTGAATCTCTTCAAGCAATTCTTTTTCAAAAAGAAACTGGATGGGTTGAATGTTTTTCTCGTTGATCAAAGGGTTGAGATTGAGTGAATTTTTAGCCGAAAAATAGTTGATCTAATTTAGTGTTTTATCTTTTTAAAAAAGAGAACCACACTTTAAAATTTGAAAGTTCCAAAAAAACTTACCTACTTTTGCAACCTAATCATTTCCATATGGCTCAGAATTTAGTTATCGTAGAATCACCCGCAAAAGCAAAGACTATAGAAAAATTTTTGGGTAAGGATTTTAAAGTCGCGTCAAGTTTTGGTCATATTGCTGACCTGCCTGCCAAAGAATTAGGAGTTGATGTTGAGGGAGACTTTTCTGCTAAATATATCGTCAGTAGTGACAAAAAGAAATTGGTAAATGAGCTCAAGCGACTGGCAAAAAAATCAGAGACAGTATGGCTGGCAAGTGATGAAGACCGAGAAGGAGAAGCCATAGCTTGGCACTTGGCAAATACATTACAGTTGAATGAAGATAATTCGAAACGAATTGTATTTTCAGAGATAACAAAAAATGCCATTCTTAAGGCCATAGAAAAACCTCGTTCTATCGACTATAACTTAGTGAATGCGCAACAGGCAAGGAGAATTTTAGATCGCCTTGTAGGATACGAATTATCGCCTGTGTTGTGGAGGAAAGTAAAAGGGGGGTTGTCTGCGGGTAGAGTTCAATCTGTGGCTGTCCGATTGATTGTAGAGCGGGAGCGAGCCATCAGGAATTTTATACCAGCCCAAAATTATAAGACTCAAGCAACGTTCTTGACCACATCAGGAAAGGCAATACCGTCCCAACTTCAAAATAATTTTCCTGAAAGCGAAGCTGCTCGTGACTTTTTGACCCGAAACATCAAAGCAGGGTTTAGTGTGCAAGAGGTGAGTAAGAAACCAGCTAAAAAGAGTCCAACGGCCCCTTTTACAACTTCCACCTTGCAGCAAGAAGCTTCCAGAAAATTGTTTTTCTCGGTTTCTAAAACCATGACACTAGCACAAAGGTTGTACGAGGCAGGGCATATTACTTACATGAGGACGGACAGCGTAAATCTTTCAGCTGAGGCTCAAAAGCAGATTGCTTCTCAAATTCAAACAAATTACGGCGAGGAATACCTGCAAGTCAGAAACTTCAAGACCAAAAATAAAGGAGCTCAAGAGGCCCATGAAGCCATTCGTCCAACAAATTTTTCAAACATTAGGCTCGATATTGATCGGGATCAAAGTCGTCTTTATGACCTTATATGGAGGAGGACTTTAGCCTCTCAAATGAGTGAAGCGCAATTGGAAAGAACCCAAATTCGTATTGGAAGCCCAGCACACGGAGAGTCTTTTGTGGCAAAAGGTGAGGTGGTGACTTTTGATGGGTTTCTAAAGCTGTATTTAGAAGGTATGGATGACCAAGAAGAGGAAGAAAGCGGAATGCTTCCAAAGGTTAGTGTCGGCGACGCATTATCACTTCAAAAAATGATTGTAACCCAGCGTTTTTCAAGACCCCCTTATCGCTATTCTGAGGCTTCTCTAGTTAAAAAAATGGAAGAATTAGGGATTGGAAGACCATCTACTTACGCACCTACCATATCCACTGTTCAAAACAGAAAATATGTAGAAAAAGGCACATCTGAAGGGGAGCCAAGAAAATACGAACAACTCATTCTTGCAGAAAACAGCATTGCCCATAAAGAGCTTTCTGAGAAAGTTGGGGCAGATAAGGGCAAACTTATTCCGACCGATATTGGAATGATCGTTAATGACTTTCTAGTAGAAAACTTTCAAAATATTTTGGATTTTAATTTTACTGCAGAGGTTGAACAAAGTTTCGATGATATCGCTAAAGGAGGAAAAAATTGGACTGAAATGCTCAAGCGTTTTTACAATCAATTTCACTCAACAGTTGAACACGTCCAACAAAATGCTCAGCGTGAATCTGGAGAACGCGTTTTAGGTGTTGATCCTAAATCAGGCAGACCCGTTAAAGTTCGTTTGGGAAAATTTGGTCCGATGGCTCAAATAGGCGATCCCGATGAGGAAGAAAAGCCTATTTATGCAAGTCTAGGTCCAAATCAACAATTAGAAAACATCAGCTTTGAAGAGGTAATACAGCTTTTTGAAATGCCAAAAACTTTGGGGTCTTTTGAAGACGAAGAAATTGTTGTTAACAATGGCCGATTCGGGCCTTACATCAAGCACAACGGCATCTTTATTTCTCTTCCAAAAGGAATGCTTCCTACTGAGGTAGACTTACCCACTGCAATCGAGCTTATTAAAGAAAAACAAATTGCAGATGCCCCAATATATGTGCATAATGACTTGCCTGTTACTAAGGGAGTTGGTCGATTTGGACCTTTCCTAAAATGGAGTGGGATGTTTATCAATGTCAATAAAAAATACGATTTTGACAATTTAACTGATACGGATATCGTCACCCTTATTGAGGAAAAAATCCAAAAAGAGAAAGACAAGGTCATACACGATTGGAATGATGCAGGAATCCGTGTTGAAAAAGCACGTTGGGGGAGGCATCATATCATCCGGGGAAAACAAAAAGTTGAAATTGGTAAAGAGGTAGATGCCAGTAAACTCACCCTTGAAGATGCTGAGAAATATCTAGGAAAACCAAAAGCTAAGCCAAAAAAGAAAGCTGCTAAAAAACGATGAGTCTTGAGCTACTAGTTCCGATAGAAAATGAAGCCTTAATTGGAATGACCCTTTTGCCTAAACAGGTTTTGGGGAAAAGCATCAAATTGCATACGGAATCTTCTGGACTTCCAGAATTGCAGGGCTTAAATATTGCGATTGTCGGTTTGCACGAATACCGCAACAGTTTCTTTGCAAATTCACAGTACGGCTTAAATGCCTTTAGAAAAGAATTTTACGGTTTATATCCTGGCAATTGGTCATTGAATATAGCTGACTTAGGAGACTTGCCTAACGG
>JAYPMN010000099.1:0-6151 GCA_038129925.1 Flavobacteriaceae bacterium | reverse complement strand
CCACCGATCATACCTAAAAATGTTAAAGACAACATCATTGATTTGTTATTTTAAACAAATGTACAGAAATATTTAGTTTCCCAAACATGAAAATAGAAAGAGGGGTATTCCCCAGATAAAGGATTCCGTATCTTTGTTTTTGATATGAATAGAAAAGACAGCAAAAAAAGCACTTTTTTTAAAAAATTGATCATACCCTATCGTATGGTGATTATCAATGAAGAAACCTTTGAGGAGCGAATTCAATACAGAATTACTAGACTCTCTCTAATATTGGCGGCTTTATTTAGTATAGTGGCTCTAGCTAGTTTAGTCTTTTCTACCATTGCTTACACTCCATTAAAAGAATATATTCCAGGCTACGATTCCTCAGAACTGAGAAAACAAGCTGTACAAAACCTATTTATTACCGACTCATTAATTACACTTTACAATCAAAACTTAAAATATCTCAACGCCGTTCGTGCTGTCTTGAACGAAGAGATCTCATTTGAAGATCCAGAGCTTTCAGAGCAAAGTCTTCAAGTAGATAATCAAGATGCTCCGGAATTTATTTCTTCTGTTCCAGAAGACTCTTTGTTAAGAGTCTTGGTTTCTCAACAAGACAAGTACAACCCAGACCTCAGCAGCTATAATGTTACATTGGAAACGCTTTTGCTGCCGCCGGCGCTAGGACCCATTTCCCAAGAGTTTAATCCGGAAGACGGACATTATGCTGTCGATATTGTATTAAAGGAAAACACACCCATTATAGCCATTTCAGACGGGAGGGTAATATTTGCAGAATGGACTGCCCAGACGGGATATGTAATTATATTGGAGCACAGCAATGGCATTTTATCTGTTTACAAACACAATGCTTCATTAAGCAAAGAACAAGGTGATGTGGTTCAGGGGGGAGAAGTAATCGCACTAGCCGGAAATACAGGTGAATTAACTACGGGTTTCCATTTGCATTTCGAACTTTGGGTAGAGGGATACCCCATGAATCCTAAAAACTTTTTTAACTTTTCTGAAGAATGATAAAAGCTTTTGCTGCTAAAATTTATGCTGCTTTGATGCATAAGAAAAATCAAAAGTGGATCAAAAATCCCTTAGATGCACAAACCAGAGTTTTTAGGGATTTAGTTCAAAAAGGTGCTAAAACTCAATTTGGCAAAGATCACAGCCTCCAAAAAGGTATTGACATAGAAGGTTTCAGAGCCAGTGTCCCTGTTAGGGATTACGAACAGCTACGCCCTTATATAGATCAAGTTTTAGAAGGGAAAATGGATGTTTTATGGCCTGGAAGGCCTTTGTATTATGCCAAGTCAAGTGGAACCACTTCTGGCGCAAAATACATACCTATAACGGCAGATTCAATGCCTCAGCACATTCGAGCAGCTAGAGAAGCATTGCTTAACTACATATACCAAACGGGGAGTACTAAAGCAATAAATGGGAAACATATTTTTCTTCAAGGCAGCCCTGTACTCGAGGACAAAAACGGAGTTGCCCTAGGTCGTTTGTCTGGGATTGTAGCACATTATGTTCCTGCTTACCTCCAGAAAAACAGAATGCCCAGCTGGGAAACGAATTGTATAGACGATTGGGAAACCAAGGTGGATGCAGTCGTAGAGGAGACTTTAAAAGAAAATATGACCATTATTGGAGGTATTCCATCCTGGGTTCAAATGTATTTTGAAAGGTTGATTCAAAAAACAGGTAAATCAGTAGGGGAGCTTTTCCCAAATTTTTCACTTTTTGTCTATGGTGGAGTAAATTTCGAACCCTACAGAGGTATTTTTAACAAATTAATAGGAAGAACTATAGACAGTATAGAGTTTTACCCTGCCTCAGAAGGCTTTTTTGCCTATCAAGATAGTCAGACAGATAAAGGATTACTATTGCTTATGAATCACGGGATTTTTTATGAATTCATAGTGGCATCAAGCTTTTTTGAAAAGGAGAAAGAATTTCACTCATTGGAAGAGGTCCAAGTAGGGGTCAATTATGTCATGATCATTTCGACAACAGCCGGTTTGTGGAGGTACAATATTGGGGATACCATACAGTTTACTTCTTTAGAACCATATAAAGTCATAGTGAGTGGTAGAATCAAACATTTTATATCTGCCTTTGGAGAACACGTAATCGTAAGTGAGGTAGAGCAAGCCCTTCAGAAAGCGGTTGACAAAGAAGCAAATGATGTGACAATCCGAGAGTTTACCGTAGCACCTCAGGTAAAACCCAAGTCGGGACTTCCCTATCACGAATGGTTTATTGAGTTTGATCAAGAGCCCACAAATATTGAGGCATTTGCATTGTACATCGATCAGCAGATGCAGCAAAAAAACATTTATTACGACGATTTAATTAAGGGAAATATTCTACGACCATTAGTGATTCGAAAAGTGAAGCAGGACGGATTTCAAAATTATATGAAAAGCATTGGAAAACTGGGAGGTCAGAATAAGGTTCCTCGGGTTTCAGACAATCGAAAAATAGCTGATGCTCTTGCTTCCTTCACAAAAGTATAAGTAAAAAAAATGAGCCAAAAAAAGGTCACATTAGTTTACAGTTTAAAAAACACTTTTGTTTTAAAAGACAGCTTACTTCTAAAGGAAATGGGGTATGAGGTCTTGCTGATGCAGTCGGCTCCGTTCAGTGATTTGGCAAGATTTTTTTGGAATAGAATTAGGGAACTTATTTTAGGTTTCTATTATACAATCATGTCTGAGGTGGTTTTTAGTTGGTTCAACGACTATCATTCCACAGCTTTAATATTTTGGGCGAAATGCTTTAACAAGCCACGCGTACTCATCGTGGGGGGATATGATGCAGTATCAAGTAAAAAACTTGATTATGGAATTTTTTTAAAAAATAATTTTAGAAAGTCACTAGCGCGTTGGAATTATAAAAATGCAAGTGAAATTTGGGTGGTGCACAAAAGCTTATCATCGGGATGTAAATCAGCAGAAAATCAAGACGGAACACAATCTGGAATTTTAAATTTTATGCCAAATCTAAACACTCCAATCCGAGAGGTACCAACTGCTTATGACGACACCTTTTGGCAAAGCGAAGGAGATAAAATGACCAATACTATTTTAACGGTTGCCAATATTGCAGACAAACGAACCTATGAGAGAAAAGGAATCCCTCTTTTTGTTAAATTGGCCGAGGCTTTACCAAATTATAAATTTACTATAGCTGGAATTCAGGCAAAACCGAGGGAATTTGGATCACTACCAAAAAATATTCGTCTTCTAGGAACTTTAGATCCGGAGGAGCTGAAAAGAGAATACAGCAAGCATCAATTTTATTTTCAAGGATCTCAAGTTGAGGGCCTTCCAAATGTACTGTGTGAGGCGATGTTATGTGAATGCATTCCCTTGGGCAATGGTGTTTTTGGAATACCAGATGCGATAGGAGCTACGGGATATGTTTTTGACCCGACCAAAGGATTGGCAAGTACAATTGAATATGTAGAACAGATAAAAAACAGAGTTGACTTAGGGAAAAAAGCAAGGGAAAGAATCAAAAAGCAGTATCCGATAAGTCGAAGAACACAAGCTTTTGAGAGCCTATTAAACCTTATTGAAGATGAAAACTAAAGCAGCAGTGTTAGGCTATCCTAATTCTAATAATTTGGGAGATTTTATCCAAAGTATTGCAGCAAGTCAATGGATTGGTTCAAAAGAAGTCTTGTCCATAGATCGGGATCAATTACACTGTTATAAAGGACCCAAAGCCAAATTGATAATGAACGGTTGGTTTATGGAAGAACCCCAAAACTGGCCTCCCTCAGACCAAATAATTCCCCTTTTCACCTCCTTTCATTTAAACCCTACAGCTGAAAAAGAGATGCTTACCCCTCAGGGAATTCGTTATTTGAAGACAAGTGAACCCATTGGATGCAGAGACTTATACACTCAAAACACACTGAAAAAACATGGAATACAGACCTATTTCTCTGGCTGTTTGACATTGAGTTTAAAAAGAGTAAACTTTATAAAAAACAAGCAAGAGCGAAAAGGAATTTTAGTTATTAGTCCTTTGGAGCGACTACTCCCACATCAAGAATCTCCCAAGGTGAGTGGATTAAAACATCAATTTTTAAGTGCGCTACAACTGATAAAGCAGCCCATTAAACAGGCAAAATACAGTAAAGCAATGAAGCTACTTCAGGTCTATTTGAGTCAGACGGATGAGGAAATTCAATATTACAGTCAGCTTATGGATTCTGAAATTCATACTGAAAAAGAGCGAAAGGATGCGGCATTAGTACAATTAAAAAGGATAGCAAAAGCCAAGCTCGTAGTCACCTCGAGGATACACTCGGCATTACCCGCTGTAGCTTTTGGAACACCAGTCCTCTTTCTGTCAGACGGCCTAGAGCACCCCAATCAAAAGAGCCGCTTGCAGGGCATGGAATCGTTTTTTAGGAGTTTAACATCCCACGAACTCGAAAATAAGCAGTTTGAAATACCGGAACCTAAAACAATATCAAAGGATATTTTAGACCGTTTTAAAATAGAGTTAAGCGCTTTTTTAAAAGAATAAGAGTCCCTCTATTGGAATAACGAATAGTGGTTATCTTTGCCAAAAAATATTATATAATGAATGTATTGGTAATTGGTGGAGGAGGGAGAGAACACACCTTGTGTTGGAAATTAAGTCAAAGTAAGGATTGCGGGAAGCTTTTTGCAGCACCAGGAAATTCTGGAACTGCAAAATGTGCAAAAAATCTCCCCCTAGGTGTAACTGATTTTGAAGGAATAAAAGCAGCAGTGCTTGACCATCAGATTGAAATGGTTGTTGTAGGTCCTGAAGAACCATTGGTCAAAGGTATACACGATTTCTTTTTATCGGATAAGGACTTGCAAAATGTGGGAGTTATAGGCCCAGAAAAAGCTGCTGCAACCCTTGAGGGAAGTAAAGCCTTTGCTAAAGAATTTATGATCCGGCACAGTATCCCAACGGCAGCTTATGCTGAATTTACCTCTTCAAATTTGGCTGAAGGAGAAGCCTATTTAGAACAGAGTAATCCTCCTTACGTTTTAAAAGCAGACGGTCTAGCTGCGGGTAAAGGGGTGGTAATTTTAGAAAAGCTTGAGGATGCTAAAAGTGAGTTGAGACGCATGCTTGTAGATAAAAAGTTTGGAAGTGCTTCGGCTAAAGTTGTGATAGAGGAATTTCTTTCAGGAATCGAACTCTCTTGTTTTGTATTAACTGATGGGACATCTTATGTTACCCTCCCAATGGCTAAAGATTACAAGCGGATAGGTGAAGGAGACGTGGGGTTGAATACCGGAGGTATGGGAGCTATATCGCCAGTTCCTTTTGTCACGGAAACATTTAAAAACAAAATAGACACCGAAATTGTAAGGCCAACGATAGAAGGACTCCAAAAAGACGGAATGCCTTACAAAGGATTTGTATTTATTGGATTAATTAAAGTGGGCGAAACCCCTAAAGTAATCGAGTACAATGTTCGACTTGGAGACCCTGAAACAGAAGTTGTATTGCCAAGATTAAAGACGGATTTAATAGCCCTATTTGAGGCAGTTCACCAAAGCCGTTTAGACGAAATAAAGCTGGAAGTTGAACCCCATTTTGCCGCTACGGTGATGGCTGTTTCAGGCGGTTATCCTGAAGCCTACGAAAAAGGGAAATCAATTAGTGGATTAGGAAAAGCAGATATGGTTTTTCACGCGGGAACATTAAGAGAAGGTGATCGAGTCCTAACAAATGGTGGACGAGTACTTGCAGCTACTTCCTTTGGGAAAGATATTGACGAAGCAGTACAAAAATCGTATGAGACCCTTGAAGGGATTTCTTTCGAAGGAATGTATTATCGAAAAGATATTGGCTTTGATTTATAGGAAAGAGTGTGCAGAGGGATCCTTGTCTTCTTCACCGCTTTTTTCAAACAAATTGAGTTGTAATACCCAATAAACCATAGCGGAAAATCCTACAATTAAAAAAATCCAGTTAACACTATTGGCCAAAGTCCAGTTTGTTTGCTCAAGTTGACGCAAAACGGCATAAGGAAGAAATAAGATTTCTTCAAACAACCAGGCGATACTTTCAAAAAAGTTTTTCATCATGAGTAGTTTACTTACCTTGCAAATTTAAGAGAAACGAATATGGTAGCCAACCTTTTTCG
>JAYPMN010000098.1:0-6163 GCA_038129925.1 Flavobacteriaceae bacterium | reverse complement strand
CACAATAATTTGCATTTCCAAAGGCTAAATTAAAATCCCAGATTGGACCTATTGAAAGTAATTCATTCTTATCCTTTACCAACCAAGTACTCAAACGATATCCATCCACATTATTTGACAATTCATTCAATATGAAAAAATCCACAAAACTAGCTACATCAATATATTTTGAATATCCATTTTTAGTGTCTGAAAAATCGTCTGAATTTAATGCAGCCTCAAACGTGTCTAAGTAGGATTTTATATAATTTCTTTGTTCGTCTGTTATATCCTCCTCATCTGGAGTGTCAAAAACAAAACGAATTTGCTGATTACTAGTAGAATTCAATGGGGGAATGGATGAAGTAAAAGAATTTAGTTGGTCATATGAATCTTCTTTATCAATCTTTATAATATATCCGCCAGTCAAATCCTCTCCTTCATTTTCACTTGATTTAAGTTTATTAATATCTATTCGATTTTTGTCTCTTTTAAGTTTTTCCATTAGAATATAAAGACCGTCATAAATGTTGTTTAAAAAAAGCTCAACAAATACCAATCTTGAAGAATACCTTCCAATATCACGTGAAATATCATATATCAATGCATTGCGAATCATGCTTTTATCACTGTAAGGTGCGTGTAAAATCCAATCCTCCTCCTCTGGAAGTCCCAATAAGGAAACATCTATATCTTCATTTTCTGAATCACGTGTTTCAAACCCGTATTGCTTTTTTGGAAACATTTGAGAGGATTGCCCTCTAATTTCAATTCCAATAAATCCTTCATGCGTCAACATTCCTTTATTTTCAATAGATATTTCAGCGAAAATTTTTGGTTCATCAGGAATTTCTTGACCGTTAGTATTGACGTAAACTTGAGGCAATTTGTCCGTTACTGGCACTTCAACTATTTGAACTTCAGTTGTATCAACTGACTCTTCAGAATTCGTACACGAACCAAATAATATTAATGCAAAAATTACACCGAAATAGAGGTTTGATATTCGTTGATATTGATTTGTACTATTTATTAATAGAGGTTTCATTATTTTTATATTAAAATAAAAATTTAATGAAAAACATCCATCTACACTAATCCATTTTTGATTGATTTCTTAACTTTTAATCTTAATTGAATAAGAGACCATGGCAAAAGTTCTTTTGATGAGTTTGGGATCGCGGGGTGATATGGAACCATTTCTTGCTCTCGGGGAAGAATTACTTGAACAAGGACACGAAATAGCCTGCTGTATGCCAGCTCAGTTTGAATCTACAGTACTTGAATTAACCCCACATTTTTATGCTGAACACAAGGGTTTTATCGAACTCGTAGAGGGTCCTGAAATAAAAAAAATTCTCGGTCAAGTGGGTAGTGGATTTTCGCGCTTACTCACCATTTTCAAATTGATGAATCAGGTCAAATCTATTCAACAACAAATGATTAAGGATCAAGAACGGGCGGTAAAAATATTTAAACCAGACAAAATAATTTTCCATATTAAATGTATTTATCCTGTCATTTGGGCACTTCGGTTTGAAGGTAATGTAAAACTCTTAAGCTTCATGCCAGCCTTGCTTGATCCGATAATAGACATCCCTCATATAGGATTTGGAAAGGCACGTTTTAAAGTCTGGAATCTGATAACGTATAAATTGGCTGAATACGCTTTAATTCGCCAGTCAATTTTGGGGTATGGAAAATCTTTTTTAAAAAGGAATCAGATTAAAATTTCTTTTAAAGAATTAAAAACCTTCTACAGAACACACTTAAAAGTAGAATATTCCATTTCTGAAAAACTATTTTCAAGACCCACTTACTGGCCTGATCGTGCACAGATCACCAAGTTTCGTGAACGAAAAAAAAATTCTTACACCCCAAGTGCTGAATTAAAACAATATCTAAATGACCATCCCAATCCTCTTTATATCGGTTTTGGGAGTATGGTAAATTCTAAGCCGAAACAAATTGCTTTAGATGTACTGAAGGTGTGTGAAAAACATCAAATCCCTGTTATAATAAATGAGTCTTGGGGAGGAATAGAATGTCCAAAAAAGCTACCAGTATGGGCGTTTAAAATAAAAGATGTTCCGTTTCAGTTTCTTTTTCCCTATCTCGGGTGTGTGATTCATCACGGTGGGTCAGGTACAACTCATACCGCATTGATTTACAAAAAGCCTCAGGCTATTATCCCACACATAGCCGACCAATTTTTTTGGAATAGCCAAATTCAAAAAAAGAAGGTTGGAATTTCTGGCTTTAAAATAAAAAAATGGAGCTTGAAAAGAATTGAAGATTTAGTTTGTGCGCTTCGAGCATTTAAATTAAACGTGTAAGAAAGCATTTGTGTAGCCAAAGTTACTTTTTAGTTTTTTTGACTCTTCTAAATTTGCATCAAAAATAAATCAAAATATGTGTTTAAATAACTTTTTTTGGGCTTCTCAAACAAATAAAAAAATTAAGATTCTCTCCCCTTCTGAATTTAAAAACTCAACTGAAAACAAATCCGTTCAACTCCTCGATGTTAGAACTCCCAATGAATATAAAATGGGTACTATCAAAGGAGCAAAAAACTCAAATATTTTTGACCCTGTCGGATTTCGGACTGTGGCTGCAAAATTAAATAAGGAAACTCCTGTATATTTGTTTTGTCAATCTGGCAACAGGAGTAAAAACGCCTCAAAATTGCTCGTCAAAATGGGATTTACACAAATCTACGATCTGGAGGGAGGCTACTCAAATTGGTTATAAAAAGAAGATTTCACAATGAGTTCTTTTCAACAAATTCTCAATGATCCCAAACCGGTCTTAATCGATTTTTATGCTGAATGGTGCGGCCCTTGTAAAATGATGTCGCCTATTTTAAAAGAACTCAAAGAAAAAATGGGAGAAACGCTGCGCATTATCAAAATCGACGTAGATAAAAACCAACAAATCACTTCTAAATATAAAGTACGCGGAGTTCCAACTTTAATGCTAGTGAAAGCCGGTTCAGTCTTGTGGAAACAGTCTGGGGTGATTGATGTAAGTAGCCTCCAAAAAACATTGCAAAATTACCTCTTAGGTTTATTCCTCTTGCTCCTTGGGTTTGAGATCGAGTAAATTGGATTCTTCTTCTTGTTGATCTTTACTCACTTCCAATTGTTCTACATTTTTTAGCTTTGATTGCATCATACGAGTCCGTGTACCCACTAAGTTTTCAATTTCATTATTGGCCTCGTTAATTTTTTTCTGGGCTTTTTCCAATACCCCTCCGAAAGTGCTAAACTCTTTTTTAACAGCGGCCAATACTTTCCAAACTTCACTGCTTCTTTTTTGAATAGCTAATGTCTTAAAGCCCATTTGAAGGCTGTTGAGCATGGCTGCTAAAGTTGTTGGTCCAGTGACCACTATTTTATATTCGCGCTGGAGGAAAGCGATCATATCTGGTTGTCTGACTACCTCTGCAAATAGCCCTTCTATAGGTAAAAACATGATCCCAAAATCAGTAGTATTTGGAGGATCAATATATTTGGTAGAAATGTCCTTTGCAAATTTTTTGACTGCCTGTAATAAAGCCTTCAAAGAAACCTCAACCGCAATACTATCTCCCGCTTCGTATGCTGATTGTAAGCGGACATAGTCTTCTTGTGGAAATTTTGCATCTATAGGAAGGTAAACCGATTTTTCCTGTGGATTTCTACCCGGTAATTTGACCGCATATTCTACTAGGGCATCTGATCCCGATTTAGTTTTTACATTGGACTCGTACTGATCCGGTGCCATGATCTCTTCAAGAATATTTCCCAGTTGAATCTCTCCAAGTACTCCCCTAGTTTTTACATTGGTTAGTACCTTTTTTAGGTCACCTACTCCAGAGGCAATTGTTTGCATCTCGCCAAGGCCTTTTTGAACTACAAGCAATTGTTTGGTTACCATTTCAAAAGACTTTCCAAGACGTTCCTCGAGCGTTTTATGCAATTTTTCGTCTACTGTTTCCCTCATTCGTTCCAAACGAAGTTCAGTAGTTTTAATCATTTCCTCCTGCTTGACTCGCATTTGATCAAACTTTTCTTTTTGTAAAGTATTGAAGGTCTCTACATTTTTGGCAAAGGTTGCTTCAAAGTCTTTAAGGGTGGTACGGAGTTCTTCCCTATCGTCTTTAGCTTTTTTGGTCAAGGTCTCATTCAAGCGTTCAATACTCTGGATCAGCTCGTTTCTGTTTTCCTTTAAATTTTTTGATAATTCTTCCCGATTGAGTTGGAACTCACCTTGAACTCTTTTATTAAATATGTTTTCCAAGGAACTGATATCCGTATTCCCTTTTTGAAAAAGCAAGTACACTACTGCAAAAAGCGTAATAAAAGATAAAGCAAGTAAGAGGTATTCCATCTAATTAAGATTAGAATCTAAAAATAATCAATCTTCTATGAAGTAGCTCAAATTAAAACAGAATGTTATAAACTGATCTGAAATTGAAACTCGGTCCAAAACACATTCACCTTTTTATTAGTTTCCGAAGGCTAGGTGAACTGGTTCCCCATAGAAGAAATCCACTCATCACAGTAAATAAACCGAATAATGAAAAGATTCTAAGGAGTATATTATTGAAATTATCTCGCCCCTGGTAATCCATGGTATGGCTCATCCACAAAAAATCAAACCAGCGCCAGCTTTGGTGTCTAACACTTTGGAAGATTCCACTTGAAGCATCTACATAAGCAACCAATAAGTCTGGATGTTTGAAGTGAACCGCATAGGCTGGTAGCGGTAGACCTCTGAATTCATGATGAAGTCCAGTTTCCTGAAGTAATTCAATTTTCTCCACTTCTAAGCCTGATATTAGATTTTCTTGAGCAACTTCGAGTGCTTCCGATTCTGATATTTGTTCTTTTAAAATCCCCGTCTTAGCACTGTATAAGTGTGAATCATTAATCCAATAATAAGGATGTTCTCCAACTGAAACTAATTCAATTTTTTCAATACGCTTTGTGATACTATCAAGAGGGATTAAATTGGAATAACTTTTAGGCTTTAGCTCAGTATTAATAAACTGATCACCGTGAATTTCATCTAGATCAGTCCAACTAAAATAGAGACCTGAAACGGTCCATGCCAAAAATTGAATACCAATGATAAGACCTAAATAACGGTGTGTTTTTCGAATACGAAGTGCGGTTTTTCTTTGTACCATAAATCTAAGTCTAATGATAAATTACAAAGGCTTACAGTCTTTTAAATTTTAATTTTTTTTCTAATTCTTCATCTGTAATTTGTCTTGTCAAATTGTGTTTTGAAGGATCGACAATAAATCTGTCTATCATGGCTTCTCTTCCGAGGAGCATTCTAAAATCCATTCCATCTCTATTGGCAAGAGTAAGCTCAATTTCAAATGAATTATTGCCAATTTGAACTGTCTCTAGGATTACAAAACGTTTATCTGTAATTCCTGAAGAACTTTTTACAATTCTGACATCAACTATTTTTGATTCACAATGAACTACGATACTTAAGTTATCTTGTATGGGATTAACATCAAAAGACACCCATGACTCTTTGCCTTTCTTGAATTTTTTAATGTTGGTGGATTGTATTGACGAAGTCTTTGCTCCCGAATCAATTCGAGCTTTGATCGAAGGAATGTTTAGATTTTCAAACGAGCACCACTCCTGACTTCCAATTAATGCTTTCTCCATTTATATAGTCTGGTTTTTTTAGCTGCGAGAATACAAAAAGTTTTGAATTAAAAACATTGATAAAAATTACTATTTATTTAATTCTATTTTGCTTATGTATCTTTGAGGTTAAATTAAGGCTTTTATGACTAGATTTGAATCGTTGATTAAATTTATTTTATTAATTCAAATATCACAATTTACCTTCGGTCAAAACCAATACCAGCCTCAAAAATCCTCTGCAACTAAAATCGTTCTTGACGGTATACTCTCTCAAGGTGAGTGGGAAAATGCTACTCCAATTGAGCTGAACTATGAAATTAATCCAGGAAATAATAGTCCTGCAAAAAAAAGAACCGTGGGCTATATCACCTATACAGATACCCATTTATACATTGCGATTCACGCATTCGATAAGCCGGAAAACATAAGAGCTAACGTTCGTTCAAGAGACGACTTCAATATGTATCGTCAGGATGATATCGTTTCTATTAGCTTTGATACTTATGCTGATGGACGTAACAATTACA
>JAYPMN010000097.1:4924-6439 GCA_038129925.1 Flavobacteriaceae bacterium | reverse complement strand
TCCTCTTTTTCATCTGGACTTACTGCAAATTGAACGTTACAACCTCCCGCAAAATCCCCAATACTGCGCATCATCTTAATCGCCATATCACGCATTTTTTGGAACGTAGTGTCTGATAAAGTCATCGCAGGAGCTACGGTGATGGAATCACCTGTATGGATTCCCATGGGATCCATATTTTCAATCGAACAGATGATCACGACATTATCATTGTTATCTCTTAATAATTCTAACTCGTATTCTTTCCACCCCATCATGGCCTTATCAATCATAACCTCGTGTATGGGTGAGATTTCGAGTCCACGTCGCATTAATTCGTCAAAGTCTTTTTCGTCATATACAATGGCTGCACCAGCACCACCGAGGGTATAAGAGGCACGAATACAAAGTGGAAAACCAAATTCTTGAGCAATTTCTTTTCCCCTAAGAAATGAGTTTGCAGTAGCCTGAGGTGCCATTGGTACATCAATCTTTTCCATGAGCTCACGGAATTTTTCACGGTCCTCAGTAATATTTATCGCGTCAATATTGACCCCGATAAGTTTGACATTAAAGTCATCCCAAATACCTTTTTCGTCAACCTCTATGCAGAGGTTTAAGGCAGTTTGTCCTCCCATGGTAGGAAGCACTGCATCTATTTGCGGGTGCTCCTTTAAAATTTGAACAATGGACTTTGCAGTTAAAGGAAGTAAATACACATGATCTGCCATGGAAGGGTCAGTCATGATGGTTGCTGGATTCGAATTGATAAGTATAGTTTCAATTCCGTCCTCTCTTAACGAACGAAGGGCTTGGGATCCTGAATAATCAAATTCACAAGCTTGTCCTATCACAATAGGTCCAGAACCAATTACTAAAATACATTTAATGGAGTTTACTTTCGGCATAAATCAGAATATAGAATATGAAGATAAAAAAAAGGTGCTACTTCCAAAAAAAGTAACACCTCTAAAATAGGATATATATGCAATCATTTTTTGTGACGCGGTTCTGATGAGACAGATAATTTTTTTCTGCCTTTGGATCTTCTAGCAGCCAAAACTTTTCGTCCATTAGCTGATGCCATTCGTTCGCGGAAACCGTGCTTGTTTCTTCTTTTTCTTCTTGAAGGTTGAAATGTTCTTTTCATAATTTTGAGACTGAAAAGATTTGCCTTTTCAAGCCGGGCAAATATACAACAATTGATTCTTACAACAAACTTATTCTTTCTACTTTTTTACTATTACTTCTACTTTATTTCACCTTTCCTTTTCTCTTCTGGATCCTTTAACCATCATTAACTAATTTAATCCATAGATATTAAACTCTTCTTTATATTTATCCCAATCAAAGTCTTTATAAATTAATTTATCCTCATCACTCATTTTGTGACATGACATGCATGAAATAGAGGAATTAATCAACATTACATTATCCAATTCATTCTTTTCTGCCCTATCTAATTTTTTACGAAAATTATTTACATTTTTCTCAGCATTTACTATTCTTTTTTCTAAAGTTTCTTTAAAATCCCAA
>JAYPMN010000097.1:0-4824 GCA_038129925.1 Flavobacteriaceae bacterium | reverse complement strand
TTTTTAAGACTTAGAAAGCAGGATTTTGTAGGAACAGAAAAATGGTTAAACCGCATCCCCAATATTGAAAGGAATTTAGTTCGCAAGCAACAAGGATACTACTTCTATTTGATGGGGATTATTCAATCTCAAAAAAATCTTACTCAAGCTGAAAAATATTTTAAGGCTGCTTTAAAGTTGGGGCTCTCGATGAATCACGATCTTGCGATGGCCAAAATGAGCCTTGCGGGGATTTACCTTCAAAAAAGAAGAAAGCGGGAGGCGCAACAGCTATTAACTGAAGCTAAAAAACTGGATAAACACGGAATGTTAAAGGGCCAGATGAAAATGATTCAACAGCAAATGAAGAAAATTTAATAGCTTCCCGATTCAGGAATTGAAATTTCGTAAAACTTTCTGGAGCGATTATTCAAATGGTTTTGAATCAGCCATGGATTGTGAATTTTCAATATTTTATAGTTGATAGATTGTTCTTTTGCAAACTGGGCTATATTTCCAATTGCAGTATCCAAACCAATTTTTCGAACGGGGATGGGCTGATAAAGATCTTCTGGATCAAAAATAAATCCATAGGCCCTTGGATTAGACATGATTTCCTTGACAGCTAAAATCCGAAAAACATATCTGCTAGTTTCTGAATTCAATAGTAAATCGTAATAGTTCTTTGATAGCTGCTTACTTAAAAGTCGGTCTATTCCATTCATACCCCTGTTATAGGAAGCTGCTGCTAATGTCCACGAACCCAAACGCTCCTTAGCTCTCTTTAAATAGGCACATGCCACACGAGTGGATTTTTCTATATGATATCTTTCATCTACGTTTGAATTAACTTCCAAACCATATTCTTTTGCAGTTCCTGGCATAATTTGCCAAAATCCTTTAGCTCCTTTTGGTGAGCGTATATTTTCTAGTGAACTCTCGATGACCGCTAGATATTTAAAATCATCTGGGACACCCTCTTCTTCCAGTATGGGCTCAATGGTTGGGAAGTATTTTTTTGCGCGCTTGAGTAGAAGCATCATATTCGATTGCCAATAGGTGTTCACCAATAATTCCTTATCCAAACGCTCTCTGATATCTGGCTGATCAAGAGGAACAGCTTCTTCTGAAAAATCAAGATTTGAGGGCAATTTTAAAGCATAGACTTTATAGCTCTCTTCTTCATGAGCATTAAATGCTGTAAAATTTTTAAAATCAAAAGCGGAAAAACCTAAAATAATCAAAACGCCTAAAGCGAATGGGAGGAGTACTTTGCTGATTTTCATAGTTTAAAAAATTAATACAAGTTGCATATAAACTCTACTAAATTAATGGTTTAATTTTAATCTTGATCAAGTAATAATTTTGGTAATTGATCATTAAACCACTTTGCATGAGTAATAATTGCAGCATGACCGGCGTTAATTTTATGTAGTGGACCCCTTAGATTTTTTATGGGGAAAACAGTATCTTTTTCTCCATGAATATGAATAATCTTATCTAAACTATACTCTTGATTCCAATTAACTAAGGCGTCAATAGCCCAACTGAGATAAAAAGGGTTTCGCTCAGAAAGATATTTTTGATATAGTTCAAGCCTTTTTTGAATTCCCTTACCAAAGGCGAATAAAGTCAGTGCATCCAAACTGTTAATCCATTGTGTAGGAAGTAATTTGTGAGCATTTGTTTTTTTTGCCATTATCATTGGAAGGGGTAATTCATTACTGTTCTTTATACTCGACACAATAATGACTTTTTCCACCTCAATGTGTTTGGCCATTTCTTGAACTAGAATACCACCAAATGAAACCCCAAGCAGCAGGGGTTTTTTATGCTTCACCCGCTTACACATTCTCAAGGCATAATGCTCTAAACTTTCACCCTCATCAGGTTGAATCCAACTTAAGTAATGCGGCTTAAAAGTTGAAGGTAAACTGATATATTCAAAAATTTTAGGATTTGCAGCCATACCTGGCATACAATACAGATGCAAGGGTTTTTCTTTTGAAACTGGAATAGATGAAGATGTTAACAAATTTTTTGTATTTTTGTTTTCCTCTTGTCTGAATAGACAATTCAAAACTAAAAAACATTACTTCAAAATAATAATTATGAATGAGTTGAACCTTATAAACAATGAATTTTTAAGACAATTTGAAGTCCAAATCGACAATCAACTAGCCAGAATAGAGTATTCAGAACAAGAAAGAAAAATTTTTTTAACAAAAATTTCAATTCCTGATTCCATTCAGAATAAAAAGTTTGAGGAAGCATTTATTGTTAAAGTTCTTGAATTTATTGAAAATAAAAATCTAAGAGTAGTTCCTACTTCACCGAAAATTGCCGGTTTTGTCAGGAGAAACAGACGTTATAAAGAATTACTTCCTGTAGGAATCAAACTCTAATCTTCTTTTTGGTGAAACCTCACCATTCCCTCCTCATCAATAGAATCTAACACTACCTTTTTAACTGTGTTAATCCATTCGGGATTCCATGGTGCTCTCACTTTTACATAGTTTTGAGAAAAACCTGTTATATATCCTTTTTTGTTTTCCCCTTCAAAAAGAACTTCAACCGTATTCCCTAATTGGGACTCATAAAATGCCCTTCTTTTTTTTACGGAAAGCGCTCTTAACATTTTACTGCGTTTAGCTCTTATATCATGAGAGACTGAACCTTCCATAAGGTCTGCTTCTGTATTTGGACGTTCAGAATAGGTAAAAACATGTAAATAAGAAACGGGTAACTCGTTTAAAAAATGATAGGTTTGTAGAAAATCTTCTTCTGATTCACCTGGATAACCTACTATTACATCTACACCTATACAGGCATCTGGCATTTTGTTTTTAATCCACTGCACTCGCTCTCTGTAAAGTGGGGTGAGATATCGCCTTTTCATACTTTTTAAGATACGATCGCTTCCACTTTGAAGCGGTATGTGAAAATGAGGAACAAACCTTTTACTTTGAGAAACGAATGAAATCATTTCTAAACTCAACAAATTAGGCTCAATGGATGATATTCGTATACGATTTATAGGCTTTACATCATCTAAAGCTCTAATGAGTTCTAAAAAAGTATGCTTGTGCTTTTTGTCTCCATGTTCTCCTTTTCCGTAATCACCAATATTCACCCCCGTTAGTACTATTTCTCTTAAACCGGCATCAGCTATGCTGTAGGCATTTTCAATCACTTTCTCAAGAACATCACTTCGAGATACGCCTCGAGCTCTAGGTATAGTACAATACGTACATTTATAATCGCAACCGTCTTGTACCTTTAAAAAAGCTCGTGTTCGATCACTTACAGAATAACTGCTTTCATAAAAATCAACTGATTCTATTTCACAGGAATGAACCTGCCCTTGAGGAATTTTACTGAGGTCGTGAATGTATTCATTAAGCTTGAACTTTTCAGATGCGCCTAAAACTAAATCGACTCCATCTAGAGCAGCAATGGCTTCGGGTTGTAGTTGAGCATAACAACCTATAGCAACAACAAAACCCTCTGGGTTTTGCTTTAAAACTTTTTTGACCAGACCTTTAACCCGCTTATCTGCATTTTCAGTTACAGAACAGGTGTTGATTACATAGACCTCTGCAAAATCACCAAAAGAAACTCTCTCGTAATTTTCGTTTTCAATAGATCTAGCTATAGTAGCAGTTTCAGAAAAGTTGAGCTTACATCCGAGCGTATGAAAAGCAACCCGAACTGTGTTTGTAGCTGTTTTTACTTGAGGAAGTAAAGTTTTTTCCATAGCTCTTTTTAAAAACGTAATTTTATGCAAATATATCAACATATAATTGATGTTTAAAAGCTCTTTATTTCATTTGAGTATCGCCTCAATAGTCCTATTCATTTTGAATGCGTGTACTGATGCAAATATTGTTGACTCGAAACGTGTATTCCGATATAACGAATACAGAAATGTGACCTCTTTAGATCCTGCATTTGCAAGAAATCCTCAAAATATTTGGCCCATCAATCAGCTTTTTAATGGCCTAGTTCAGTTGGATAATCAACTTAAAATACAACCTGAAATAGCAAGCAGCTGGGAAATTAGCGAAGATGGAATGACCTATACTTTCAAACTTCGGGAAGATATCTATTTTCACCCTTCTCCCCTATTTGGAGCATCAACTACTCGAAGGGTTAATGCTTCAGATTTTGTTTATAGCTTTAACCGACTTACGGATCCCGATATAGCTTCCCCAGGCAGCTGGGTTATGCAGCAAGTCGATTATTACAGCGCAATTGATGCTTACACTTTGAAAATCCAACTTAAAAATCCTTTTCCTGGATTTTTAGGCTTACTTTCTATGCGCTACTGCGCAGTAGTTCCCAAAGAAGTAGTCAATCACTATGGCAATCGTTTTCGTTCAAATCCTATTGGTACGGGGCCTTTTTATTTTAAAAGATGGGAAGAAAATGTAAAGCTCGTATTGCGAAAAAACGATAGCTATTTTGAAAAAGACTCCCTAGGAAATTCCCTACCCTATTTGGAGTCCATTGCAATACAATTCATTCCTGATATTCAAAGTGAATTTATGTTGTTTTTACAAGGTGAGTTTGACTTTATCAATTCACTGGATAGTTCTTATAAAGATGAGCTTTTAACTCAAAAAGGCAAACTACAAGAGAATTATCAAAACCGTTTAGAACTTCTCAATGGACCCTATCTAAATACAGAATATATAGGCATTTATCTAGACAATTCAAATCCTGCAATTCAATCACCCAAAATAAGAGAAGCACTCAATATTGGTTTTGATCGTAAATTAATGATTACCTATTTGAGAAATAATATAGGTTATCCAGCAAAAAAAGGATTTATACCCAAAGGGC
>JAYPMN010000096.1:0-6475 GCA_038129925.1 Flavobacteriaceae bacterium | reverse complement strand
AAATGGATGGAAGGGAAATGTAGATAAGATAATTTCTGGCGCTAATGGCTCAGTTATAGTGCTTTCAGGAAAAGCTGAGGGGGTCAATGGAGAATACAATAATGATTACATCTGGCTGTATTCTATAAATGAGGAAGGAAAAGTCAGTAGTATTACTGAATATCTTTCTGATTTACTTTTTGTAAAACAACTTTATGGTCAGGAGATATGCGGTGAAAAGAAAACGATGGAGCAGCTTTAACAATCTCCCTATTTCAGGTTTTGAAATTTTAGTAATATGGAAAAGCTAATTCATTTATTTATTGCCTTTGTTTCTATTTTAAGCTATTCTTACTCCCAACCTAATAAGCCAATTGTTAGTGAAGGTCTATTTACTAAAGTAGCAGATTATGCTGAGCTGATTGTAAATAGTCCAAATAGAAACCTTGATTCTTTTATAGGATATTTAGAGTATTCAACTGATAAACATCCTATAAAGGGCATGAAGTGTCAAAGAGGTATTTGCGAATACCCCATGAATGTAACGAAATTTATAAAAGAAATGGAATCAAATGGGTGGAATTTAGTATCATCATCTGTAGCGACTAGAAAGGACTTAAGTTACTCCCAATATCTCTTTAGAAAGGAATAGAAATATGAAAAATCTCATTCATATAGCGATCATATTACTTGGATTATTTATGTCATCATGTGGAAATTCTCAAACTTTTCAAATGGATAATTCCAAAAACCCTCTTTTCTATCATTATGCCTATTGGGTTACTTCAATAAAACCAGAAGGTGCCCCTGCAAAAATCACAGTCATCAACGATATGCATATAGATACTTCTACAAACAGGGTTACTGTTTATGCTCAGTCTAGAGTTTTAGGAAAAATTGTATCACCTCCTCAAGTAGGGTCAGGAAAGTGTATCGAAACAAAAAAAGACAGCTTTTGCTTTCATCCTAATGCTGTTTACTTGAATGGGTCAGGTACTGAATTAGATTATTCTGATGGAAGTGGTGCCTGGTGGGTAAAACATTCATGGGTGCTCGGAGGAGAAGGTTATCAGAACTGGGAATTGAAACCTAAAAAGGATTATGGTGAAGGACAATATGTTGAAGGCATCCTGCTTGAAGATGGTTTTACAATGAAAATTGGGATTAGAAAAGATTCTATTTTTACTGATTATAACTTGAGAATGCCAATAATTGATAAAAATACAAGCCAAGTATTCTATAAAATTGTACGATACGAATCTCCTAATAAAAATGATACCATACCAGAAGAGAAATTTAATTTGGTTTTGAAATCTAGAAAAAGAAGAAGTCCTTTAAATAATGAGATTCGGACTCGTCCTAAACTAATTTTATAATCCTGGAACTTCTCAAGCACTCCTATCCCAAAAGCAGGGGCATGGGTTTTAGAAAGCTTGTATTTATTGGGGAAAAAGGGATGGGATTCGATTTTAGTCTGTAAATTAGAGGATAAAATATTAAAAATGAAAAAAATCATTACACTATTATTTTGCGTTTTTTTTGTTTGTAGCTGTAATAATTTAGAGCAGAAATCAAGTTCGTTAGACCCATCAAGACTAATTCAAATTGATGATTTAATTACAAAAGCGATAGAAGATAACCTTATACCAGGCGCAGTAGTCTTAGTAGCTAAAGAGAATCAGGTTGTATATAAAAAGGCTTTTGGAATTAAAGATCCATCTATAGGCGATAGTTATAAAATAGATGATATATTTAGAATTGCTTCCATGACAAAAGCAATTACCTCTGTCGGAATTATGAAGTTATGGGAAAGAGGTCTTTTTAGTTTGGATGATCCGATAGAAAAATATATCCCTGAATTTAATGGCATAGGAATTTTAGACGAGTTTAATCAAACTGATTCTACATTTACAATTAAACTCCCTAAAAATAAAATAACAATTCGAAACTTATTAACTCACACTTCTGGATTAGGTTACGGATTTATTGATCAAGAGCCATCAATAAAGGCAATATATTTTAAAGAAAAAAATAAATTTATGCCTAATGGAGTATTAGGTTTTTCTGATGCTAATGTTACTATAGGAGAGACTATTAAAAAGATGGCTAAATTACCATTACATCATGAACCAGGAGAAAAATTTACATATGCGATTGGAATTGATGTTTTAGGTTATTTAATTGAAATAATTTCTGGAGAATCTCTTTCTGAATTTTTTGATAAAGAATTTTTTACCCCTTTGGAAATGAATGATACTTACTTTTATTTACCTGAAGAAAAAAAAGATAGACTTGTGCCAGTACTAACAAAAAATGAGGGGAAATGGTCTATATTTCATGATTCAAGATTTAATATTAATTACCCTATCGAAGGAGCCAAAAGTTTTTTTTCTGGAGGTGCAGGTCTTTCAAGTACAATTGAAGACTATTATAAATTTTTATCCATATTTCTAAATGATGGAAAATATAAGTCAAAATATATAATTAGTCCATCAACAAACAAACTAATTCAAAAAGATCAACTTAAACGAATCACTAATAAATCTGATCCTAATTTAGGGCATGGACTCATTTCACCAATTATCAGAGATAGTGATGCATTGATTGGAGCTAAAGGGAATAAAGGTACCATACATGGAGGGGGATACTTTAATACTGCATACTTTGCTGATAATGAACTAAAAATTATTGGGATTATCTATAAACAAACTCAGTTAATAAGTGAGCCCACATCTGAAAGGCTTAATCAAATAATTTATGGTGCACTTCAGAACAATAAATAAACATATTAATTTAACTTTTAATAAACACTAATCCTCTTTCTCCGCTGAATAGCCCTGAAATCCCAGTGTTTTCAGGACTTCTTTTTTACTCTTGTACGGTATTTGTACGGTAAATCAATTTTATAATCCTAAAACTTCTCAAGCACTCCTATCCCAAACACAGGGGCATGGGTTTTTGGAAACTGTTTTTCTATTGGGATATGGGGTTGAGATTTGGTGCATAATAGGTAATATAACAATGTCTTTTGTATTCTGAAAAGTATGGTTTATATACAAATTATTAGGTTAAATATTTTTGTGTTTTCGATTTAAGTGAAATTTTAATTATTTAGACTGTGAGGTTACTAAAGTTTTTTAGGTAATCAGTTTGGTTTATTTAATTCTTTTGTATTAAAATAATTTTATGTAACCTCATTTTTTATTTTTTGTGGTGAGATATATTAATTTAATCTTTATAATATTCCTCCATGTTATCTATGGATGTAAATCTAGTAGTGACGAAGACGTTTATATGTTTTCTTATTTCAAAAATAATGGTGAAGATGGCCTTCACTTAGCATATAGCATAGATGGATTAAAATGGGAAGCTTTAAAAAATGATGAATCCTTTTTAGTTCCTCAATTGAGTAGTGATAAGTTAATGCGTGACCCATGTATTATAAAAGGTCCTGATGGAAAATTTCACATGGTTTGGACCGTAAGTTGGAGTGAAAAAGGTATTGGATATGCCAATTCTCTTGATTTAATAAATTGGTCAGAACAAAAATTTATTCCTGTCATGGAACATGAAAAGTCAACAAAAAACTCATGGGCTCCTGAATTATTTTATGATAAAAAGAATGAACAATACTTAATTTTTTGGGCTAGTACAGTATCGGAAAAATACACTGAAACTGAAAACCAATCTGAAGGAAATTGGAATCACAGAATGTATTTTACAACTACTAAAGATTTTATTAATTTTTCAGAAACAAAGATTTTTCTTGAACCAGGTTTTAACGTTATTGATGCTACTATTTCAAATTATGATAGCTCATATTTTATGGTTATAAAAGATGAAACCTATCTTCCTGAAGCAAAAAAAACGCTACACATTCTTTTTTCTGATAATCTTTATGACTGGGATGTTACTATTTCAGATGCAATTTCTTGGAGTTGGGTAGAGGGTCCGACCATAACAAAGATCAATGACGATTGGGTCATTTATTTTGATCAGTATAAAAAAGGATCTTTTGGAGCAATAACTTCAAGTAATCTCCTAAAATGGGAGGATATTTCAGAAGAAATTAAATTGCCTAATGGAATAAGGCATGGCACTATTTTTAAAGTTTCCAAAAGTGTATTTCTAAAATTAAAGAACTATAACTTAAACTAATCATATGAAGCTGTCAGTAAAGAAAAAAATGATACTATGCTTTGTTTTTGCTGTTTTTATTATAAGATGTAATAATCCTGAAGTTGATTTAACCATTGCCTCAGTTTTTTCAAATAAAATGGTTCTTCAACAAGCTCAGTCTAATTCAGTATGGGGAGAAGCCAAACCAAATTCTATAATTACAATTACAACATCTTGGGGTGAAAATTTAACTACACAAACTGATGATAATGGAAGATGGGTATTTAAACTTCCAACTCCTTCTTATGTTGAAGGCTCCCAAAAAGAGAAACATTCTATTCAAGTTACTGATGGGCAAACTAAAATTATAATACAGGATGTTCTATTTGGCGAGGTTTGGCTTGCTTCTGGTCAATCAAATATGGAATGGCGAATGAATCAATGTGACAGTTGCGTAACTAATCAAATTGAGGAAATAGAGAAATCTACAAATAATTATATACGAATGTTTTCTGTTCCTCAAGATTTAAATAATGAATCAATAAAGTACACAAAATGGAAATCAGCAAGCCCTGAAAATACAGGGGGTTTTAGTGCAACTGCATATTATTTTGCTAAAAAACTATATGATAAATTAGGAGTTCCCATTGGAATCATTAATTCTAGTTGGGGAGGTACTAGAATAGAATCTTGGATAAGTCCAAGTAAAATTGTGTCTTTAGATGAAACCAAAAATTTTGTTCCTGATGATTATGGTTTTATTAAATACCGAAATTACCTTAGAAAAAAAGACGATTCAATTACAAATAATTTGGCGAAAAAATATGGGTTTACTCCACTTCATTTACCAAAATTTGTTGAAAGTGGTGAAAAATGGAATCAATTTAATAAAGAATGGGAAGAACTTGATTTATTTGATAAATCATTTAGTAAAGTTGAGTTTGATGATAGTCTATGGGATAAGTTGATTCCAAAATCAAACAAATATGGAGGCTTGAAGTGTGATGGAAGGTTTGAGGCAATATTTGATGAATCAGACCCTTTACTTTCCAATGGAATTATTTGGTATAGAACGTCTGTAGAAATTAATGATATCAGCAAAGACTATGTCATGCAAATAGAAAAAGGCATTGATGATGGAGATCAAACTTTTTTCAATGGTAAGCTCATTGGTAATACTTTTGGATGGTCTCTTGAGAGAAAGTATATAATTCCAAAAAGCATAATAAAAAAAGGAATTAATATAATTGCTTTTAGAGTTACTGATCCTGGAGGTGGAGGTGGATTTAATAGTCCTGTGAAATTATATAATGATGATTATCTGATTGAATTACCTTTTAATAAATTTAAGTTCAAACATCACGGATTTACTCTTAATGAGTTAAATATATTAATTCATAATTACTCTAATTCACAGCTATATAACATTGATGAAGAAATAAGAAAGGATATTTTGATGAGAAAACCAGTCGCAGAACAGAACCAATTTTCTGCTATGTATGAATGCATGTTATCAAATATTATACCTTACGGAATAAAGGGTTTTATTTGGTATCAGGGTGAATCAAACGTATCAAACTACCATGAATACAGTAATCTTTTTTCAGAGATGATTGATGATTGGAGATCAGCTTGGGGGTCTGATTTGCCTTTCTACTTTGCTCAAATTGCACCATTCGAATATGATAAAGAATTAAATTCTGAATCTTTGAGAGAATCACAAAGAAAAGTACTTGGTAAAGTTAAGAAAACAGGTATGGCTATTTTACTTGATATAGGAGAAAAAGAGGATATTCACCCAGAAAATAAAAAAGATGTTGGAGAAAGACTGTCTTTACATGCTTTAAAAAACCAATATAACATTAAAATAGAGGCAAGTGGTCCTCTATACAAAACTCACAACATCAGTGGGTCACAAATTGAGGTTGAATTTGACCATTCTTCTAATGGTCTTTTTGCAAATGGGAAACTTACAGGCTTTGAAGTTGCTGGTGATGATGGTGTTTTTTATCCAGCAAAAGCTTCTATATTAAGCAATAAAATCATAGTTTTTTCTAAAGAAGTAGCTAAACCCATTCATGTTAGATACGGCTGGAAAAATTGGTTCATTGGTGATTTATTCAATAGTGATAGTCTTCCAGCATCTTCATTTTCAAGCCTTTGATCTTTAAATTAGAAAACATCGATAAACAAAGCTAAACTTCTCAAGCACTCCTAACACAAACAAAAGGGGGTGGGTTTTAGAAAGCGGTTTTTCTATTGGGATATGGGGTTGGGATTTGATATGTAACCTAATCTCTCTATCTTAGAGGTATTATTAACCATAAATCAATCAAAATGAAAAAATTACTTTTTACATTATTTCTAACTTTTTGCA
>JAYPMN010000095.1:0-6480 GCA_038129925.1 Flavobacteriaceae bacterium | reverse complement strand
TTAGTGAAATGGGAAAAGAGTCCAGTAATAAAGCTATCGTCATTTTAGGCAACGGGATTTCTGGGATCACTACAGCTCGTCATCTGCGAAAAAAAAGCAGCCTCCCCATTACGGTCATCTCCGAAGAAAGTCCTTACTTTTTTTCACGTACAGCTCTGATGTACGTCTATATGGGGCATCTGAAATTTGAACACACCCAGCCCTATGAAAACACTTTTTGGGAGCAAAATAATATTGAATTGGTCCAAAAAAGGGTCAATCAACTCGATGCTAAAACACAACGACTACTCTTTGAAGACGGAAGCAGTCTCACCTACGACCGCCTAGTTATCGCCTGTGGTTCTAAACCCAATAAACTGGGTTGGCCCGGTGAGGATCTCAAAGCCGTACAAGGACTTTATCATAAAAAAGACCTGGACCATCTTGAAGCCTGGACAGACAGCATCCGAAGCGCAACCGTCGTAGGCGGCGGATTGATCGGTATTGAACTTGCCGAAATGCTCCACAGTAGAGGGAAAAAAGTCCATTTTTTAGTTCGTGAATCCAGCTTTTGGAATACCGTACTGCCCGCTGAAGAATCAAAACTCATCAACAGACATATTCGGTCGTATGGAATTGAATTGCACTTGTCCACGGAGTTAGAATCCATCCATGGCGATTCCAAAGGTAGAGTAGTAAAAGTACATACGTCAACAGGAGCAGCCCTTCCCTGCGAATGGGTTGGTCTAGCTATTGGTGTCCACCCTAATATTGACTTTTTAAAAGGAAGTGGTTTGGCATTGGGTAAAGGAATACAAGTAAACCGCTTTTTAGAAACCAATCTTCCCAACGTCTATGCCGTAGGCGACTGCGCCGAACAAACAGAACCACTCCCCGGACGCCAGGCTGTTGAGGCCGTTTGGTACACGGGACGAATTATGGGAGAAACCCTTGCGCAAACACTGACAGATCGTAAAACTGCATACCAACCCGGACCTTGGTTTAACTCAGCTAAGTTTTTTGATATAGAGTACCAGACCTATGGTGAACTAAGTCCAACTCCCGATCCCGAAAAGGAAGTACAGCTCTATTGGCAACACCCTATAAAAAACTGCTCCTTGCGTTTGAGTTTTGATCCACAGTATCTTTTTTTTAAGGGAATTGTAAGTCTTGGAATCCGACTTAGACACGAATATTTTGACCGTTGGCTTCGCACGCCCACGCTGATGAGTGAAGTGGTCAACAAATTGAGTCAGTCCTTTTTTGATCCGGAGTTCAGCCCAAAGTATCAGACTGAAATTCAAAGTAAATGGGAATTAAAAAAATCAACCTTTGCCTAAAATACTAAAGAACTAATGATGAATCTCTTGAAAAAACAAAGCAGTATCGGTATTGGACTTTTTGGTCTATTCCTTTTAGTGTCTGCGCTTTTTATCACATTCGATGATAAATTCCTCTGGCTGAGTGTCAGTTTTGTCCTTATGACCTTCGGAAGTTTAGTTTATTTTCAGACTATCTACGGACATAAACTTCCAGGTATTAAAAACGATGGAGTTTGGTTTAATGCCCTAACTACTAGAGGGATCACAGCTTGGATTTTGGGCATGGGACTTACGGCTTTTTATATTGCTATTTACTGGTTTCCAGAAGTGTTGGGTTTTAATGCTCAAGGGAAAAGCACAGGATTGGTAGCCCTATTTGATCCTATGAGTTATACGCTGAACGGAAGTCCAGCCACCCAATGGTTTATGTACGGAACCCTCTATACCTTTGCCATAATCCTTTTTGGAATCAAATTTATTTGGAAGTATAGGGGCAATCGCTATCAGCTCTTCCGAACCTTATCCGTAGTGTTTTTTCAGTTGTGCTTTGCCTTTTTAATTCCTGAAATTTTAGCAAAACTCAATCCTGAAACACCTTATTTCGCAAAGGACCTCAAAAATATGTGGCCATTAAACTATTATTTTCTTGACGAATGGCATCTAACTAATATGCTGACCGGAGGAAATTTGGGCTTGTTTTTCTTGCTTTTTGGCTTGGCGATGATCTTTATCGGCTCACCTGTACTGACCTATTTTTGCGGCAAACGTTGGTACTGCTCTTGGGTTTGCGGATGTGGGGGTTTGGCAGAGACCGCAGGCGATCCTTTCCGACAATTATCCAGTAAAAAATTAAGCGTTTGGAAACTGGAGCGTTGGATGATTCACGCGGTACTGGTATTTGTTACAGTGACTACCATGGCGGCTATCTGGTCTTTTATTAAGCAAAATCCAGAACTGAGTCTGATCAGTCGAACACAATTTATCAGCGGAGTGGTCGTGTTAATTACAGCACTGATGCTTACTTTGTTTTTTTGGAATAAAAATGGTTTGGAAAAGGATGCCAAATACACCCTGATAAGCCTGGGCAGTATTTTAATCCTTATTCTTTGTATTCAGGGGTTTTCCGGTCAAAATAACCTACTGTTTCTCAACAGTTACAGTTTTCAAAAATGGTACGGTTTTGGAGTAGGTGCGGCTTTTTCTGGAGTTTTAGGAGTAGGCTTTTACCCGTTTTTAGGAAGTCGAGTTTGGTGTCGTTTCGGCTGCCCAATGGCAGCTATTTTGGGTTTACAACAGCGTTTGTTTTCGCGTTTCCGCATTACAACCAACGGAGGGCAATGCATTTCATGTGGAAATTGTTCTGCCTATTGCGAAATGGGAATTGACGTAAGAACCTACGCGCAGCGAGGAGAAAATATTGTACGTTCCTCTTGTGTAGGCTGTGGAATTTGTTCAACAGTATGTCCTAGAGGGGTCCTTAAGCTTGAAAACGACAGTTTGGAAAATCGGATCAAAAGCACTTCTTATCCCTTGGGAAATGCAATGGAAGTTGATGCTTAAACCCTTTTAACTCGTTTAGGTTTCAGTATCTTTGTCAGGATGAATAACGTCGCAGTTCTTATTCCTGCATACAATGAGGCACCCTCAATTGCTCAGGTGTTGAAAGCACTTCCAGATAGTGTCACCGAGGTTGTAGTTATTGACAACAACTCAAGTGATCAAACTACTGAAATAGCCAAAAAAAATGGAGCTACTGTACTTTACGAAGTTCGAAAAGGGTACGGTTATGCCTGCCTTAAAGGAATGGAGTATCTAGAAAATAACCCTCCTGAACTGGTCGTCTTTTTGGACGGTGATTATTCGGATTATCCGGAAGAATTAGATCAGCTTATAGCACCTTTACAAAAGGAAGATGTTGATTTTGTGCTGGGTGCTCGAGTGAAATCACTTCGGGAAAAGGGGTCACTTACTCCACAACAACTTTTCGGAAATTGGCTCGCTTGCCTTTTGATGAGCTGGCTTTACAACAGTCGATTTACCGACTTGGGACCCTTCAGAGCTATACGATGGGAGACACTTCAAAGCCTTGGTATGCAAGACAAAACTTACGGTTGGACCGTAGAAATGCAACTCAAGGTTTTAAGGAGAAAGATTCCCTACATTGAATTGCCCGTTAGATACCGCAACCGGATTGGAACTTCAAAAGTCTCTGGAACGGTCAAGGGAACTTTTTTGGCAGGTTACAAAATTTTAGGTTGGATTGGAAGTTTTTATTTTTCAGGATGGAAGTAATAGCAACTAGCATATTGGATATATTAATCTATTCCACTATGGCTGTTTACGGGCTCAGCCTATTCCTTATTTTTATTTATAGTTTGACCCAGTTGAATATGCTTCGTTATTTTTTAAAGTATCAGAAAACGAAGCCCCCATTAAAAACTGATCAACCCGCGACTGGCTGGCCAAAAGTGACCGTTCAATTGCCCCTTTACAATGAATTGTATGTCGTTGAACGCTTATTAGAGTGTATTACCGCATTAGACTATCCCAAAGACAAAATTCAAATACAGGTCTTGGATGATTCTACTGACGAGTCATTGGCACTGACCAAAAAACTAGTCAGGGCATATCAAGCAAAGGGATTTCCTATCTTTCATCTTCACCGTAAAGAACGTAAAGGGTTTAAAGCAGGGGCACTTAAAGAAGGCTTGGAAACTGCCACTGGGGACTTGATCGCCATTTTTGACTCTGACTTTTTACCAGATAGCGATTGGCTCTACAAAACCGTTCCACAATTTGAAAATACAAAAGTAGGCGTTGTTCAGACCCGCTGGGGATATCTCAATAGAACTTACTCTGCTTGGACCTCAGTTCAAGCCTTTGCCTTAGACGCCCATTTTTTGTTGGAACAAATTGGACGCAATCAGCAGCAGCATTTTATCAACTTTAACGGCACCGCTGGGATATGGCGTAAATCTTGTATACTTGATGCTGGAAATTGGGAAGGTGATACTTTGACAGAGGACTTAGACTTGAGCTATAGAGCCCAGTTAAAAAATTGGAAATTTATTTATTTAGATGAGGTTATAACCCCTGGAGAACTGCCTATTACACTCGACGCCATTCGGTCTCAGCAATTCCGTTGGAACAAAGGAGGGGCTGAAAATTTTCAAAAAATGATCAGTCGAGTGATCAAGGCAGACAAACTTTCATGGAAGGTCAAATTCAACGCCGCTGTTCATTTGCTCAACAGCACTATGTTTTTAAATGTGTTGATCGTGTCCCTCTTGAGTATTCCCATTTTATTTATCAAAGCAAAGATTGTATCGCTTAGCCCACTCTTTAATTTGGGCAGTTTGTTTATTTTAAGCACGCTCATTTTCTACACTAGCTATTGGTTTGTACATCAAAGGGTTTTCGGTTCTGGCATTTATTCCTTTTTTAAATATACGGGACGATTTCTTCTGTTTTATTGTCTTGTTATTGGGTTTTCAATTCACAATTCTGTAGCGGTTTTGGAAGGACATTTGGGTATAAAAAGCCCTTTTATACGAACTCCAAAATTCAATCTGAATACTACAAATAAAAGCGTTAAAAAAAATAAATACCGAGTGCAAAAAACTTCTATCTATACCTTTGTTGAGGTCGTTTTTGCCTTTTACTTTTTGTTTGGACTTTACAGTGCCTTTGAGTTGAGAACAGCAGGTGAATTTTGGCTCTTCCCTTTTCACCTATTACTCTTTATCGGATTCAGCAGTATTTCTATATTTGGGTTAAGACAAAGCCTATAAATGCCAACAGCTGTATATCGATTACTACTCCCCTTGCTCATCCTAACTGGATTTTTTGTGCTATCCGATGGAGTAAAGCGAAGTGATACCCTCATATTACTTAGTCTGTATACAATACTTTTTATATTGCTTTGGTTTTGGATTAAAAACTTCAGCAGTCTTTTTAGTATCTTGCTTATTGGTATTTTAGCTCGTTTGTTTTTTAGCTTCTACCTGCCAGAATTGTCACAAGATTTTTATCGCTTTCTTTGGGATGGCCATATTCAACAGCTCGGAATTAACCCTTATGTCCATACGCCCAAAAAATTAATTGATATGGTAGGTTTTCCAGATGCGCGCTTGCTCATTGAAAAAATGGGGGCATTAAGCGCAGGGAACTTTTCCAACTACCCCCCAGCCAGTCAACAGTTGTTTAAACTTGCTGCACTTTTCCATCAAGATCAACTGATGGATCCAATACTCTTAATTCGGTTTATTTACTTGCTTGCTGATCTTCTTATAATGTATGTCGGCATCTCGTTGCTAAAACAACTCAAACTAGATCCTGGCTACATCGCTTGGTATTTTCTAAATCCATTGCTAATTATAGAAGGTATTGGGAACCTTCATGGGGAGGGATTGATGGTCTGCTTTACCCTGATTAGTCTTGCATACCTGGTTCAAAAAAGAAGTTTTTTTGGAGGTCTTTTTATGGGGGTTGCCATCGCAATCAAACTGCTACCACTGCTTTTTATTCCCCTTTTTTACCGCTATTTAGGCTGGAAAAAATTCAGTCTTTTTTGTTTTTCAACAGCGCTGTGTTCTGCTTTTTTTTGGCTGCCTTATTGGGAAGGGAGTATGCCAAGTCGCTATGCAGAAACTGTAGATTTATGGTTTACCACTTTTGAATTTAATGGCAGTTTGTACAATATTATCCGCGCAATAGGTTATCAAATTAAAGGGTATAATATCATTCGTCAATTGGGTGAAGTTACCCCCTTTATCATAGCTGGCTTTGTTATGGTTTTTACCTTTTTAAGATCAAACCGAACGCCCTTATCAGTACTTAAAAGCGTGCTCTTTTTATTGAGTTGCTATTTCTTTATTGCCACTACTGTTCATCCCTGGTATATCATCAACCTGATTTTTTTAGGGGTTTTAACCGGCTATGCTTACCCTCTTGTCTGGAGTTTAACAGTGTTTTGGAGTTACAGTGCCTATGGAGTTGAAGGTTTTGCTGAAAATCCTTACATACAGTCTTTAGCTTATCTAATTGTATATGGAACTTTTATTTGGGAGTTGGTAAAAGAACCTTTAGGGGAGCATTTTCAAAAACCCAACTTCTTTAGCGCTAAGTTTTCTCCAATTTCCTCTAGGTAGGTCTTTTTTAGTCATTCCTCCAAAAGTAA
>JAYPMN010000094.1:2418-6707 GCA_038129925.1 Flavobacteriaceae bacterium | reverse complement strand
TAATCTCCATGACCTCTTTGCCAGTAGTGACATAAATATGATCCTCTAATTTTGGTTTTAGAATATGGAGTCCAGTAAAGGCACCAAAAGCAGGTAGAATCAATTGAGAAGGACTGTGGTAAAAACAAGGGAGTTTGATTTGCTGTTTTCCAATCCCTTCGAGTCTTACTCCAGGGTGAAGATGACCACAAAAGACAAAAGCTTGAGTATCCTGGTCTGGAAAGTGATGAAATAGAAAAGAGGTTTCTTCCAATTGAGGCGCTACTTCAAGTCCCAAATCTTTAAATTTCCACTTTGGGATCACATCGTGATTTCCTGTTATTAACACCATTTTAAAGCTTTGTTGTTTGACCCAAGCCTCAAAAAGAAACCATTCGTTATTTTGATAACTATGGAATAAATCCCCTAAAAATAATATGCGTTTAACAGGAAAAAGGGGAAGTAGTCCTTCCATTTTTTGATAAAAAGAGCCCTCTACCTCTCGAGGAACAGCAATACCGTTTTTCCTAAAATGGGCAACCTTACCCAGATGAACATCTGCCAACAACCAAGTTTGTTTTTCCTTCCAATAGACTCCTCCACTTGGGTGGAGTATAAAATGATTAGTATGAATTATGATAGTTGTCATTCAACTGCTTTTTCAAGTTGAAGGTACATTTTCTTGATACGGTCTTCCACAGTTTCTGAGGACAGCTTGGAGCGAATGCGGTCTGTAATCAACGGAAATGAAAAGGGCGTAGGTTGTGAACAATTTTTCCAAACCACGGCTTTTTGTTCCAACTGTTCAAATACAAGTTGCATTCTTCCGCGTTCCATGCCGTGATCAAAAGTTTCTTCAACGGCTTGTTGGTAGAGTAAATTATCAGGCTCGTAATCTTTAAAAACTTCAAAAAACAATTGAGAGCCGGATTGTAAATGCTTTGATTTGACAGGTTTGTTGGGATAGCCTTGAAATACTAAACCTGAAATTACAGCGATGTCCCTAAAACGCCTTCTTGCCATTTCAGACACATTGATGCTTTTTGCAAGGTCTTCAAACAGATGGTCAGGAGTAAATAGACCATTATCTAAAAAGGCTTCTTGGCTAAAGGCTTGATCGGACAGTAATTCAAAACCATAATCGTTAAAGGACATACTAAAACTGATGGGGGAGATCAAGCTGATTCTGTAAGCCATCAAGCTTGCCATGGCTTCGTGTATGGCATAGCCTTCAAAGGGATAAAAGACGGTGTGAAACCCTTCTTTAGTCTCAAAACGCTCAATGAGCAGTTCGTCAGGTTTAGGAATAATGGATTCTTTTTTTTGTTGTTTAAAAACTGGAATTAAGGATTCAAATTCAGGAGTGGATTCGCTCTGTTGTTCAAAAAGGGCACTTTTGAGTAAATCACTCAAATGTGCGCTAAAACTCATACGCCCTCCCATCCAAGCGGGAATCTTTGCCTGCTTTACTTTGGATCTTTTGACGATGACCTCCATTTTTTGAATACGCACTAGCTCTAGATTCCTGCCTGAAAAGGCAAAAGTGTCTCCAGGTTTTAATTTGGCGATAAACCATTCTTCTATACTGCCTAAATAACCGCCTTTTTGATAGCGAATTTTCAAATCGTTACCGCTTACTATGGTTCCCATAGAGAGTCGGTGCCGTAGGGCAATGCCTTTATGGGCTACTTTTAAAAGGCCATCTTCAGATAGAATTAATTTTTTGTATTCGTCATAATGTTGCAGCGATTGACTCCCTCTAATTAAAAAGTTAAGTATCCATTGCCAACGCTCTTGATCGAGGGTTTGATAACAAAAACTGGAGGTGATAATAGGATAGATCTTTACAGGGTCAAAACCCGAACCTACCGCCAAAGTCATCAAAAACTGAATCAGTACGTCGTAGCAGTTGAGGTAGGGAATTCGATCTTCGATTTGTTGTTTTTTGATGCCGTTTTGCAAGGCTACAGATTCGATGAGTTCCATGGCGTGGGTGGGCAAAAAGTATATCGAACTTCCAGCTTGGGGTCTGTGGCCACTTCTTCCTGCGCGTTGGATAAACCGCCCAACACCTTTTGGACTCCCGATTTGAATACAATTTTCTACGGGGCTAAAATCTACGCCTAAGTCCAAACTAGAAGTACAGACTACCACTTTTAATTCTTCTTTTCGCAGAGATTCTTCCACCCAAAGACGAATTTTTTTATCGATACTTCCATGATGCATGGCAATTGATCCTGCCAGTTCAGGAGCGGCTTCAAGGAGTCGGTGAAACCAGATTTCACATTGTGCTCGGGTATTGGTAAAAATAAGAGTGCTTTTGTTTTTTTGTACAATTTTGAGTACTTGAGGGAGCAGATGTATCCCTAGATGACCGCGCCAAGGAAAGCGTTCCATAGTTTTGGGAAGCAGCGAGTGAACACGGATTTCTTTTTGGATTTTTGCCTCAATTACAGCAAAATTTGCTGTTTGTCCTAGTAATATTTCACGAGCCAATTCTTTGTTTCCAAGTGTGGCTGAGATCCCCCAAACTTTAAGATCGGGAACTAAGCTGCGTAAATACGCCAATGCCAGTTCTACTTGTACGCCTCGCTTGCTGCCTAAAAGTTCATGCCACTCATCAACCACCACAACTTTAAGCTGGCTAAAATAACTTTGGTGTTCTTTTTGAGCCAAAAGTACATGTACACTTTCTGGCGTACTTACCAGTGCGAATGGAGGAGATTTTTGCATTTTGGTCCGTTGACTCTGAGGGGTATCTGCAGTTCTCAAACCAACTTGTAATTCAGCATTAAAGTCGCTGAGCATTTTTTGAGTAGATTTTTGAATTTCTACCCCCAAGGCTCTTAGTGGAGTTATCCATAAGGCGTTTAATCCTTTTGGATTTTTTTTAGAACGGCTTATTTCTTCTATAACTCCACCCCAAAGGGCATAAGTCTTTCCGCTTCCTGTGGGTGCGTGGAGCATACCGCTTTTGCCCTCAGCATAGGCTTTCCAACACTGTTTTTGAAAAGACTGTGCTTTCCAGTTTCGAGATTTAAACCAGTTTTCAACTCCTTTCATGGCAGTAGTTTTTTCAGGTCATCCAAACTATTAGCGTCTTCTGTTTTTTTATCGTGTCTCCATCTAGAAATTCTGGGAAATCGGACTGCAATTCCACTTTTATGGCGTGAGGAGGGAGCAATACCTTCAAATGCAATTTCAAAAACTAGAGTCGGTTTGACTTGGCGAACAGGGCCAAAGCGGTCTAGCGTATTTTGCTTTACAAATTGATCTAATTTTTTGATTTCTGCATCGGTCAAACCGGAATAAGCTTTTGCAAAGGTGACCAGTTCACCTTTGCTCCATAGCCCAAAAGTATAGTCTGTATAAAGGTTTGTTCTTCTCCCATGACCCCGCATGGCGTAAGTCAGAACAGCATCAATACTTTTTGGATCAGACTTCCATTTCCACCATCCCCCTTTTTTTCTACCAACACCGTAGGCTGATGTTTTGTGTTTAATCATCAAGCCCTCACTCCGTTTTTCTGTTGCCTTTTCTCGTTCCTCTCGCACTTGATCCCAAGTTGAAAAGCAATAGACTTCTGAGAGTAATACGGGCGCTTCTGGATAACAAGTATTTTTCAATAGTGCTTCCAACTGTTGCTGACGTTTACATAGTGGAAGTTTACGGAGGTCTTTACCGTCTAGTTCAAGTAAATCATAAGCCATCAAAACAATGGGAATGTCTTTTTGTAGTTTTTGCGAAACGGTCTTTCGTCCAATTCGCTTTTGCAGATCTTGAAAATTTCCAATATCGTTATTTTTATAAGGTATCAGCTCTCCATCAATAACGGTTCCACTAGGCAAATGTTTGGTCATTACTTCAAGCTCTGGAAATTTATCTGTAATCAACTCTTCACCCCGACTCCACAAAAAGTGTTTCTCTTTCCTGAGTATTAATTGTGCTCGCATACCATCCCATTTGTGTTCAACATGCCAATCTTGAGCATTTTCTTTGGTAAAAAAAGTTTCTTCTTCAATGGGATAGGCTAGAAAAAAGGGGTAGGGTTGAGAAATTTGATCCTCGGGATTGGGATTTAAAATCAGACGGTCAAAAGTAGTATTTAACGGACTCCATTGTCCCATGAGGCGATGTGCCAATATAGTTTCATCTACACCCACTGCTTTGGACAGTGCCCGAGTCATTAGTTTTTGACTTACGCCTATTCGAAACCCACCGGTTAAAATTTTATTGAAAACAAAACGCTCAAAATGAGCCAAGCTTTTCCACTGATTCAGAATATATTTTTTTTTCTCTTCTTCTGTTTT
>JAYPMN010000094.1:0-2318 GCA_038129925.1 Flavobacteriaceae bacterium | reverse complement strand
GTTTCAATTAAAGCAGCAAAACGTCTCATTCAGCAGTAACAATTTCTTCGGTTTCTGAGGCGTATTGAGTTTTTTGAGTTCTTGCGTTCCAACCTTGTTCGTTTAGGTATTGAGCAAAGAGTTCAGTATAACCATGGGTAGTGATTACGTTTTCACAACCAGTAGCTTTGATGGCTGAGAGTAAACCGCTCCAATCGGCATGATCAGACAATACAAAGGCTCGGTCTACAGCACGCCTTCTTCGTGCGCCTCTAAAAGCCATCCAACCGGAGGCATAGCCTGTAGATACACGACCTAATTTTTTCATCCAAGCGCTGCCCATTACAGCAGGTGGGGCAAGAACTAAATTACCTTCTATTTCTTTTTTTGAGGTGTCGCGCGTGATGAGTTCTGTCTGGGGAAAATCAATAAACTGTCGCAGTACTTCTGTCATGTGTTCCGTTGCCCCATGGGTATATATTTTCCCGATAGATGGATCCAAATGTTTGAGTAAACGCTGTACTTTCCCTAAGGAATACCCCATTAATAAACTCGTAGTTTTTTCAGTTTGATTTGCAGCCCACCATTGATTTATACCCTCATGAGTTTTTTTGGGATCTTCCCACCGAAAAACCGGCAGACCAAAGGTGCTTTCGGTAATAAAAGTATGGCAGAGAATAGGCTCAAAGGGAGTTGAAATTCCATCGGCTTGGGTTTTGTAATCTCCAGTAAAAACCCAAACTTCCCCTCTATATTCTACCCGTATTTGGGAGGATCCGGGTACATGTCCTGCTGGGTGAAATGAAAATTGAACCCCGTTGATACTAAATGTTTCTTTATACTTTTTTCCACTAACGGTTATGTTTCCCAACCGGTGCTGAATAATAGGAACATTGGTTTGCTGGGTGATATAGCGTTTGCTTCCCCAACGAGCGTGGTCCGAATGACCGTGAGATATGAGCGCTTTGTCTACCCCACGCCAGGGATCCAGATAGACATCGGCTTGTTTACAGTAAATCCCTTTTGAGGTGAATTCCAGTAACGGCATGCAATTTTCTTTTTCAAGCGGAAGGTACGAATACCTAATAGATCATACAATTTGATTGTCTTACCCCTCAATCTTTAAAATGGGATTGGTTAATAAGTCCGAATAACTCCTTTTCCAAACGCTTTAAATATTTGTTATTTTCGTTTTGATGTATTTGATTTTTGACACCGAAACAACAGGCTTACCCAAGCGTTGGGATGCGCCCCTATCTGACAGTGATAACTGGCCTCGTTGCATTCAAATTGCTTGGCAAATTCATGATGCGAAAGGAAATTTGATCACCCATAAAGACTATTTGGTACAGCCTGATGACTTTACCATTCCTTTTGACTCGGAACAGATACATGGAATTTCTACAGCCCTAGCTACTTCTGAAGGAACACCCCTAGCTACTGTTTTAAGTGAATTTGAAGAAGTGTTTCAGGAAGTTTCTTTTGTTGTAGGCCACAATGTTTCTTTTGATCGCAACATCATAGGTGCTGAATTTATAAGAGCGGGCTTTGCGGATCCTTTGGACGAAAAAGCCATAATTGACACCTGTACAGAGGAAACTGCACAACTCTGTCAACTGCCCGGAGGACGAGGAGGAAAATTTAAACTCCCCACCCTGGGAGAACTTTATCATTTTTTATTTCAGGAAAGTTTTGAAGAAGCTCACAATGCTACTGCTGATGTAGAGGCTACTTCCAGAGCTTTTCTCGAGTTGATGCGTCAAGAAAAGTTAAATCCAAAAGCTAATGGATATGCTGAGCATACGAACGAACTCAAAACGATAACCGCTCCTTTTCAGCTTGTTGGACTAAAACACCAAAATCTTAAAGAGGCTTCTAAAAAGCTCAAAAAGCAAGTTGAATCACCAATCTCAGTTGAGCCAACAGGGGATGGTATTTTGGCCGATGCCTCCTATGTGCACTTGCACAATCACAGTCAGTTTTCTGTCTTACAGGCTACCTCGAGGGTTAGTCAATTGGTGGAAGCAGCAGCCCAATATCAAATGCCTGCTATCGCCCTTACAGACCACGCCAACTTGATGGGTGCTTTTCATTTTATAAAAGCCGTAAAATCACACAACCAAGAGGCGGAACAAAAAATTAAACCCATTATCGGGTGTGAATTTTATGTTTGTGAAGATCATTTGGACAAATCAAGGCGTGATGACGGCTATCAGATAGTTTTTTTAGCAAAAAATAAAAACGGATACCACAATTTAGCAAAGCTGACTTCTGCAGCCTATGTGTCTGGATTTTACTATGTCCCTAGAATTGATCGAAAATTGATCGAACAGTATAAA
>JAYPMN010000093.1:0-6733 GCA_038129925.1 Flavobacteriaceae bacterium | reverse complement strand
CTTATTTTTTAAGTTGTGAAGTGAAGGTGCTCTCAAAAATTTTGTCAGCGTTAGACGCTTCAAAGCCTTCTCTTCGGTGTTTTCGTTTGATTTTAATTGGTTCTGTATCACTAAATTTAGGGAGCACACTGCGCTCTGCAAATTCCACGTAGCTCCCTGCGATAGCTTTGATTTCTCCGTCAGAAAATTGAGCTTCTACCTGGTTGGCAACAGAACTACTCTGTCTTAATAGGCCGTCTTTACTCGTTTTTATTTCCCCTCCTGAATCGTTTAGTTCAATTCCAATTGATTTAAGAAATGTATTGAAAGATTCAAGACGATTGTAAGGTTGCGGCAGGTCATGGACACTGATGGTGTAGTGGTTTAAATAATAGCGGTTGTAAATGACCCAAGCCGCATATTCACTTTCACTGAGTAAACGTTCGTAATCTTGTTTGGTAGGCAGCGTCCATAGCGGCGTTTGGAAAAAACTTGCCACAGCTACTACATCATTTAAGTCAAGATGGTCAACGGGATCCGTAGTAACTGTATCCGTGTAATTGGAAATTATATTTTGAGTGGACTCAGTAAGCAATTCTATTTTTAATTCACTGATGAATACACGAGGAAGATCATCGGTTGGAGGACTGTACCAATACGCATCCAATTTTTTGGTCTCAAAATGGTAATAATCCATCCTCTTGTAACCGTGGGCTAAAAATATTTTTTCAAAAGATGCGATCCCGAGATTGTCTACTCCCATAGTGCGAAAAGCAATATGGTCGTTTACGATATCCATTTGACTGTCAACCATACCTTTGTCTGTCATGGCTTGGGTAATCTTGCGGACATAAGGAACACGTGATTCATAGACTTTAAAAAGAGCGTCTAGAATTTGGGTCATGATGGTGCTGCTTTTAAACTTCATCTCACATTGATTTAATAATTAGGTTAAAAATAAACTTCCTTTAGGAGTTTTCAAGAATTTATCAAAAGGAATTTCCTCTTGCTTTAAAAAACCTTTTTGAGTAAGTTCTTTTGCAGAAACTAATTCAATGACGACTACAATTGAAGCTGCTGTATTCCAAGAAATTGCCCGCCATTTTCTTCCCTCAATTTCAATGGGGTAAAAAGCTTTGTAGTATTCCTTTCGAGAGACGGTCTCATTCTGCCAACCCTCGACTGTGGTATAAACGTAGACCACGTATTCCTCCAGAGGAGGTTTAGCATTGCTTAACAATAGGCCCATCAGGCTCCCCACTTTTCCATTCCAAGCACAAAAAAATTACCTTACATCACATTTATCATGAATAATGATACATTTATTACAAGGAAGCAACTGCTCAAAAAAGGGAAATAAGAGCTTAAAGAAAAAAGTTTTTAACAATTTAAAAGGCTAAATTTGTGGTCTAATACAACTCAGTGAACGCCTTAGTTTATTATCTTACTTTCCCAATATTATATGTGGTATCTAGACTGCCATTCCCCTTGTTTTACCTGCTTTCTGATTTTATTTGTTTTCTTCTTTACAGGGTATTTGGGTATCGCAAGGCTGTGGTTCGTTCAAATCTAAAACACGCTTTTCCTGAACTCAAAGAAAAAGAGCGTCGAGTTATAGAAAAGAAGTTTTACCGCCACTTGTGTGATTTATTGCTTGAGATTATAAAATCCATGGGAATGAGTAAAGACCAAATGCTGAAAAGGTTTAAAGTCAAAAATATTGAAGTATTAACTCAATTTGAAAAGCAGAATCGTTCTGCTTTTTTGTTGTGCGGACATTATGCCAGTTGGGAGTGGATGATGTCTTTGGGTTACCATATGAACCAACTGGGTTATGGAATTTATCGCCCAATAAAGAATCCGTATTTTGACAATTTGATTAAAGAAATTAGGAGCAGGCACGACGCCTTTATGATTCCTCAAAAAACTTCTGCAGAAACCATAAGGCAAAAGGAAAATAATAATGAGCGTGGTGTTTATGGTTTTGCGAGCGATCAGTCTCCACATCCAACGCCCAAATCGTATTGGAGACCATTTATGGGAATTAATGTTCCTGTTTATACGGGTGCAGAACGATTGGCCAGAGAGCTAAACATCCCTCTTGTTTTTGGAAAGATCAAAAGGGTCAAGCGCGGCTATTACGAATTGGAATTTAAGTTAATTACCGATCAACCGATGACCACCGCAGTAAATGAGATTACCGATATTTATACGGAATGGTTAGAGGAGCAGATCAAAGAAGACCCTACTCAGTATTTTTGGACGCACAAACGTTTTAAATACGCCAAGCTTTAAAATAGACCTTTGATTTCTTCTGCAAATTGGGCTGCTAATTCGTCAGCCTTCTCTTGGCTTTTTGCTTCTGTGTAAATTCGAACTATAGGTTCTGTATTTGATTTGCGCAAATGAACCCAAGCTTCTTTAAAGTCGATTTTCAAACCATCTACAGTAGTAAAGTTTTCGTTGGTATAATTTTTTTCTAAGGTCTTTAGTAATTCGTCAACATCCATGCCTTTTACTAAATTGATTTTATTTTTACTCATAAAATAATCAGGATATGATGCTCTGAGGGTTGACACACTGAGGTTTCGCTCAACAAGTAGTGATAAAAATAAAACGACCCCCACCAGAGCATCTCTACCGTAATGTGAATCGGGATAAATTACCCCCCCGTTACCTTCTCCGCCTATCACAGCATTACACGCTTTCATTTCAGTGACTACGTTAACCTCTCCTACAGCGCTTGCGCTATACGTTTGTCCGTGGGATTTAGTAACATCTGCTAACGCACGAGTCGATGAAAGGTTAGAAACTGTAGGTCCAGGGGTTTTTCCAAGAATGTAATCTGCGCAGGCAACCAGGGTATATTCTTCGCCAAATAGTTTTCCATTTTCATCTACAAAAACCAGTCGATCCACATCGGGGTCAACAGCAATACCAAAATCTGCTTGATTGCTTACTACTGCTTCACATAATTCGGTTAAATATTCCTTTAGTGGCTCTGGGTTGTGAGGGAACTCCCCATTAGGTTCACAGTATATTTTAATTACTTCAATTCCAAGTACTTCCAATAAGGTAGGAATAGCGATACCTCCGCTCGAATTTACTCCATCTACGACTACCTTAAAGTTTCGCTGCTTAATCTGCTCTCTATGGACCCATTTCAGCTTTAAACAGTCTTGTATATGCTGATGGATGGCATCGGTGACTTTGGTGATTTGACCTAAATCGTCCACTGTAGCATATTGAAAAGCCTCTTGAGAGGCATAGTCTAATACCTTAGCACCTGCTTCGGCATTGATAAACTCCCCTTTTTCGCTCAACAATTTGAGGGCATTCCATTGTTTAGGATTGTGACTCGCAGTCAAAACGATTCCCCCTTGAGCTTGGTGCTGCGGTACCGACAGTGCAACTGTGGGCGTGGTTGACAGCCCTAAATCTACTACATTGACCCCCATACCTACTAGGGTTTGATTTACTAAGCTGTGAATCATTGCTCCTGAAATTCTTGCGTCTCTACCCGTAACTACTGTTAGCTTTCCTTTGTGAGTATTGTTCAGCCATTGGGCATAGGCACTCGTAAAACGTACTACATCTAAAGGGGTTAGATTATTACTTACAGCTCCTCCAATGGTTCCACGTATTCCAGATATTGATTTTATTAAAGTCACAGAATGATTTTAAATCACAAATTTAATTTTATTTGGCCAAAATCATCTACTAATTATTCATAAAACATAAGCCTAGCTTAAGTGCACTATTCTCCCATGAGATGAAATTCCTCTTTGATTAGAAACTGGGGTTGGGTTGTTACTTTCTGTGCCAGGATCACTGTCATAAATAGTGTGATACACTTAAAAATGATTCCCTATGCGCCGGCTAATCACTCCACATAATGTTGCTAAAGAAAAAATTGATACTGTAAAGTTCGTGAATACATCGAGTTTTACGCCATAAGAACTGTTTATAAAAAACAGGCCTATTTCACTAATCGCAAAAACGCTTTTTAGATCGTGTTGCCCAATTAAAATGGACCAAAAATCAAAATTATGTTCGTACCATATTTTTTAAAGACGTGTGTGCGATTCTGTTTCTATATTATTTGTGACTTGATAATTATCCATCAATTCGGACAATGAATTTTCGTTATTGATAAGTAAATAGACAAAAAATCCCTATTCCAGATGTTTAGTCGTTCGGTATCAAAATCAAATTTAAGGTCAACATTTCCCAAAATTGGCGTTTCTGTGTTTGATTCCTACTTAGTGGTTGGAATCCAAATCAAAAGTATAGCTCATGAAAATTCAATTACAGCTGCTTTTTCCTGAGCTTTAAGGTGTTGAAAAAGAAAACGAAAAGGAAAAAAACGGGGATCCATATCCAAAAAGCTTAAAAAAGTTTACGCTATCTGTCGTGAGAAGCAATTGGCATTTCGAATCAAAAAAGAATAAATTCAATGGTATAAATTTAGTTAATCAAACCTTTTGATGCGTAAAACCCGCTTCTGATTTTCAAATAATTTAATTTAGGGCTGTGAATTTTTTGGCACATGTATATTTATCTGGAGACAATTTCTCTGTCGCGTTAGGAAACCTTATTGCGGATCAAATTAAGAGAAGTGATGTTCAAAACTTTCCTCTAGAAGTTCAAAAAGGGATATCCCTCCACAGGGCCATAGATGAATTTACAGACGCCCACCCATTATTTAAGAATTGTGTTACAACCCTTTTCCCAACCTACAGACACTACAGCCGGGTGATTGTCGATATGTACTTTGATCATTTTTTAGCGGTTCATTGGGAGAATTTCCACAGTACTTCATTGCATGATTTTTCAAATAATTTTTACAACGCACTTCACCAAACTGAAATTGACTTTCCCGATAAACTGAAACGATTTATTCACGCCTTGACAACCTACAATTGGTTTGAGCAATACAGTAGTGTTTCAGGTTTGAGAGACATAATGGCGCAAATGGATAAGCGTACGCGTTTTGATTCAAATTTAGCGGGTTCAACCGCTGAATTAATTGAAAAATATCCCTACTTTGAGCAAAGATTTTTAAGTTTTATCAAGCCTCTTATCGCTTTTTCTCAATCAAAATTATCTGAATTATGACAAGTATAAATTCTTTTAGGTTCATTTTTGTCTTTAGTGTATCACTTATTTCTATCTCATGTAACATTGAAAAGCCAATCAAAGGAGCAGTTGTTAGTGCTCGCGAGGAAGCTTCTAAGATTGGAGTTGAGATTATGGCTCAAGGAGGAAATGCATTTGACGCCATGATAGCTACGGATCTTGCCCTAACGGTTTGTTATCCCAATGCAGGGAATATAGCTGGTGGGGGATTTTTAGTATATCGCCTAGCGGATTCTGAAACGGGAAGTTTAGATTATCGGGAAAAGGCTCCTATGGCTGCCAATGCAGATATGTATTTGGATGAGAAAGGAAATGTTATACCAGGTAAAAGTACACTTGGCGGTATGGCGGTTGGCGTTCCGGGAACCGTTTCCGGTTTGGAAGCAATCCACGAAAAATTTGGAAGTCTCCCCTGGGAAGATTTGGTCCAACCGGCAATCGATTTGGCTCGGAAGGGCTATCGAGTTACAAAAAAACAGCAGTCGAGTTTTGAAGGTAAAAGAGCTGAATTTATTGAAGTGAACGGAGAACATACTTTTTACGCTCAAGGATTTAAAGAGGGAGATCTTGTCAAAAATACAGCCTTGGCGGTAACATTAGAACGCATCGCTAAATACAAAAGTGCTGGATTTTATAAGGGTGAAAATGCAATAGCTCTTATAGAAAGAGTTCAGGAAGCAGGCGGAATCATGACACTTGAAGACTTACTCGCTTACAAACCCATTTGGAGAGATCCTGTACATTTTAGTTACAAAAATTTAGATATTTATACCATGGGACCACCCTCGAGTGGTGGGATCTGTCTAGGTCAAATCATGAAAATGGTCGAACCTTTTGATATAGGACAATACGAGCAAAATTCTTTGGAAGCCATTCAAATTGTTGTAGAAGCAGAACGAAGATCTTATGCCGATCGAAGTTTGTATTTAGGAGATCCTGATTTTATAACGATTCCACAGGACAGTCTTTTGAATGCCGACTATTTAGCCAATCGTATGGCAAGCTTTGATTTTGATCAAGCAACTAAATCTTCTGATATCAGTCCAGGAACAATTGTGTGGGAGGAAAGCGAAGAAACTACTCACTACTCCATTATAGATGCTAAAGGCAATGCAGTTGCGGTAACTACAACACTAAACGGAAGTTATGGATCAAAGGTATTTGTAGAGTCAGGAGGCTATTTTTTGAACAACGAAATGGATGATTTTAGCAGTAAACCCGGAGTACCAAATATGTTTGGTCTTATAGGTGGTAAAGCAAATGCAATTGCTCCGGAAAAGCGTATGCTAAGCGCAATGACCCCAACTATCGTAGAAAAAGACGGCAAACTCTCTATGATCGTTGGTACTCCAGGGGGCTCAACCATAATTACTTCTGTATTGCAAACCATATTAAATGTATATGAATTTGGAATGGACATGCAAGAAGCTGTGAGCGCTCCACGCCTCCATCACCAATGGCTCCCTGATGAAGTTGTTTTTGAGCCCAAACGGTTTGATTCACTTTTTATCGTTAAGCTTCAAGCCAAAGGCTACGACATTAAAGAAGAAAATACCCGGATCATCGGTCGAGTCGATGCCATTCATTTATCTGAAGAAAATAAAATTACGACAGG
>JAYPMN010000092.1:4488-6737 GCA_038129925.1 Flavobacteriaceae bacterium | reverse complement strand
AGTTCAAGTTTCATTTAAGATTGGATTAATAGGGTAAGGTCTCAGACCAGTTTTCTAAGTATTCAGCTACTCTTTTGACAAAAAGTCCTCCTGTAGCACCGTTGATGATTCGGTGATCATAACTGTGAGATAAAATCATTTTTCTTCGAATACCAATAAAATCCCCTTTGGGAGTTTCGATTACTGCAGGAATTTTTCTGATGGCACCAATGGCTAAAATTCCAACTTGAGGTTGATTTATGATTGGAGTGCCCATCAAAGAGCCAAACTGACCAATATTTGTAAACGTGTAGGTTCCGCCTTTGACCTCTTCAGGATTAAGTTGTCCAGCCCTTGCGCGTTTAGCCAAATCATTAACTGCTTTTGCCAAACCAACAAGGTTTAAGTGATCTGCATTCTTGATTACAGGGACGATTAAGTTTCCATCAGGTAAAGCAGTCGCCATACCTAAATTGATGTCTTGTTTGGTAATGATTTTTGTTCCTTCTATACTGCTATTAATATCTGGGTAATCACGCAAAGCCTTGATAATCGCTGACATGAATAAGGGTGTGAAGGTTAATTTTTCATTTTCACGTGCTAAAAAACTATTTTTAACTTCCTCTCTCCAGTCCCATAAGCGACTTACATCGACTTCTATAAAAGATTGTACATGAGCAGAAGTTTTTAAACTAGACATCATATGATCTGAAATCAGACCTTCCATTCTAGTCATTTCTCTAAATTGGTCACTGCCTGAAGTAGCACTAGGAAAGGTAAATTTAGTTTGTGGAGCGCTTAAAGGGTTTGAAATTGTTTGTGCATCAGGAGCCTTGGAACGATTCTCTATGAAGAGCAAAATATCTTTCTTGGTAATTCGCTGATCTTTCCCACTTCCTTGAATACGCTCTAACTCGTCTAAAGAAATCCCTTCCTCCTTTGCTATGTTTCGAACCAGAGGAGAATAAAAGCGATTCCCTTCTTGTGAATTAATTTTTGATAATGAGGCCGCTTGAACCATATCTTGCTCAAGTAAATCGATATTTTTTTCGGCTGTAGAAACTTCAATTTTTTCTTTGACTTGCGGTTCTTTTTCTTCAAAAACCTCCTCAGGAAGTATGGTAGATTGCTCTTGGTTAGTTAACTCATCTTCTGTTTCTATAATCAAGAGGGTTTCGCCTACCTGAACCGCCTCATTTTCTTGAAAGCATTTTTCTGCTAAAACGCCCTCTACCTCAGAGGTAACATCTGTATCGACTTTATCTGTTGCTATTTCAACGATGGGTTCATCTAAACGGATTGTATCTCCAACTTCCAGTATCCATTTTGTTACCGTCGCTTCAGCTACTCCCTCTCCCATTTTGGGTAATTTTAAATGATATTGTCCCATATTAAAATTTGTTTTGCAAAAGTATCAAAATTTTAGCGTTTATAAGGTTTTCTTTATGGCCAAGCTGGAAATCCCGTTCAGCTTTTAGATATGGATGATTCAAAAGGAATGCGTGCTAAAATGGAGCGCCCTAGAGTTACTTCATCTGTAAACTCTAAATCGTCCCCTACTGGGATACCTCGCGCTATGGTTGATATTTTCACGCCCAGAGGTGAAAGCAATTTAAAAATATAAAAGTTGGTTGTATCGGCCTCCATAGTTGCACTCAATGCAAAAATAATTTCTGAGACTTCTTCTTGCCTCACTTTATCGAGCAGCGATTGTATGGTCAAGTCTTGAGGTCCTATACCATCCATGGGAGAAATAATCCCTCCCAAGACATGGTAAACTCCGTTGAATTGTCCTGTATTTTCTATGGCCATTACATCCCGAATATCCTCGACGACAATGACTAGTTTTTTATCTCGTTTCGGGCTGGCACAAATTTCGCATAGTTTTGAGTCCGAGAGGTTGTGACATTGAGAACAAAACACCACTCCTTCTCTTAATTCGATTATTGCCCGACTTAGGGAAAGACTTCGTTCTGGGGGTTGCTTGAGCAAATGCAAGGCCAAGCGCAAAGCTGTTCGTTTTCCAATACCGGGTAATTGTGAAATTTCTTGAACAGCATTTTCTAACAATTTTGAAGAAAAATCCATTTTCAAATTTACAAAAATAGCTTGATCTAGTTTCGTATCTTGGACCCTTATTCTGTAAAGATGATCACTCCTTTTTTTATACTGAGTTTAGTCATTGGCTACTTTGTAGTACTCTTAACAATAGCTTATTTTACAGCTAAAGACGATACAAACGAAAGTTTTTTTAAAGCCAATAGAAATTC
>JAYPMN010000092.1:0-4388 GCA_038129925.1 Flavobacteriaceae bacterium | reverse complement strand
TGAGTCGTAATCATTTTTTAAAATCATTTATTGGTGGGGCTTTTGTAACCATCTGTATGACAGGTCTGGATCAGGATATGATGCAAAAGAATTTAAGTTGTCGAAATCTTAAAGACGCACAAAAAAACATGGTAGTTTTCAGTTTTGTCTTGGTCTTTGTAACAGCTTTATTCATGCTTTTAGGAGCACTTCTTTACATTTATGCTCAAGGTCAAGGAATTGATGTTCCTCTTATGGATGGAGCGCCTAAAACAGATTTGCTCTTCCCCGAAATTGCTTTAAACGGTAGCTTGAGTGCAGCGGTAGCAGTAACTTTTATTTTAGGATTGATTGCAGCTGCCTACAGTAGCGCTGATAGCGCTTTAACCTCTTTGACTACTTCTTTTTGTGTGGATTTTCTTGAAATCGAAAAGCGTCCAAGAGCGGATCAAAAAAAATTGCGAAAAAAAACACACCTCGGAATGAGCTTAATGCTCATCATTGTGGTTATATCTTTTAAGTACGTACTTGACCGAAATGTAATTGACGGTTTACTCACCGTGGCTGGATATACGTATGGACCACTCCTTGGTCTTTTTGCTTTCGGAATTTTTACTCCTTACCAAATAAAGGATGGATATGTCTGGGGTGTTGTTCTAACTGTTCTGGCACTCGTCAGTATTTTAGGAAATATAGAAGCCACTTCACTAGGGGGATATGAATTGGGCTATGAGCTCCTCCCTCTTAATGGTTTACTTACCTTTTTAGGTTTGATATTGATTCGTAGAAAGTAAGACTAAAGTACAGGCATTTTCCCAGTGAATATTTGATTCAGTCAACAACTGAGTCAACTCCATATTTTCAGTTCCTGGATTAAAAATTACTCGCTTTGGTTTTAGTTCGATAATGTAATTATAGTATTCTTTTTGTCTAGAAGGAGCCAAGTAAATTGTTACGGTGTGGATCTCATTTAATGATATAAAGGGTTTTAAAATAGGCACAGATCCAATTTGCCCTTTTGTCACACCCATAGCAGCCACCTCAAAGTCATTATTTGAGAGTAGGACAACCGCTTTATAAGCATACCGTTCAGGTTTAGAAGATGCCCCTAAGACTAAAGTTTTAATATTCTCTACCATTGAATCATCACACTGCCCCATGTAAATCCACTACCAAATGCGGCAAGAATAACTTTTGACCGCTCTTTTACTTTGCCTTCTTCCCAAGCTTCAGTCAATGCAATCGGTATAGAGGCTGCAGTAGTATTCCCATAACGCTGAATATTGTTGTATATCTGATCGTCCCCTAATCTAAATTTCTTCTGAACAAATTGAGCAATCCGTAAATTCGCTTGATGGGGAACAAGCAAATTAATTTGATCTGCAGTCCATCCTGTTTTTTCTAAACCTTCCTGGATGACTTCCGCAAAACGAACTACGGCATTCTTAAAAACAAACTGGCCATTCATGTAGGGATAATAGGAAATGTCCCCAGGATCATTCAATTCCATTATTTCAGGAACCCAACGTCCAGTATTGGGACCAATCAAAGAAAGTTCTTCAGCGTATTTACCCTGAGAATATAAGTGAGAAGAAAGAACTCCTTTTTTGTCATCTTTTGTTTGTGTCAAGACCACTGCCCCAGCTCCATCACCAAATATTACAGAGATATTTCTACCCCGAGTGGTCATGTCTAACCCCCCTGAATGGTATTCTGATCCTATCACCAAAACGTTTTTATACATACCCGTTTTTATGAATTGATCTGCGGTAGCTATAGCATATACGAAACCAGAGCATTGCATTCTGATGTCCATTGCCGGACAGTTAGGAATATCTAAAGCTTCTTGCACTAAAACACCTGAGCCAGGAAAATAATAATCAGGGCTAAGAGTGGCAAAGAGAATAAAGTCGATGTCTTTGGGCTCTAAACCCGCTCGCTCAATGGCAATTTTGGCTGCCTTAACTCCCATCACAGATGTACTATTGCCATCGCCCTTCACGATATAACGACGCTCTTGAATACCCGTACGTTCTTGGATCCAGGCATCAGAAGTATCCATAATTTTTTCTAGGTCGGCATTGGTAACTACGTTTTCAGGCAAGTATTTTCCTAAACCGATGATCTTGGAATTAAACATAAATTTTTTGTTTTTGGGAATTTACTGATTTAAAAGAAACACGAAACTATTTCTTTAGGTATTTTTTAAAATCCTCTGTATTGATCTCTGCTTGTAAATCATGCAGCAAATGATAAAGTCCAAAAAAAGTTCGGTTCATATAAATAAAGTGTTTGGACCCTCTATTTCCATTCATCTCTCTAAGTTGATCATCTTCAGCAAAGGTTTTGGATAAGTTGCTAATAGTATCCCAAAATTGGGGATTTGAAAAATTAAAAGTTTTATCGTGAAATGGAAGGGTGAACAAACGCATCATTTTCTGAAATAAGGCGGTAAAATAGAATTGCTCATCTTGAGTGTCCGTAGGCAATAAAATTTCTAATTCACGAAGTAACTCATCGAAAACAACTTTATTCTCTATGTTTTCTTTTTTGGACAATTCGAAATAGGGCACATAAAAATCATCTGGTATCGTTTTTATACAACCAAAATCTATCGCAATGAGTTGATCTAGGTCATCCACCAAAAAATTTCCAGGATGGGGATCTGCTTGTACTTTTTTTAATCCGTGGATTTGAAACATATAAAAGTCCCATAATGTTTGACCCAAGGCATTTCTGCTTTTTTGGGAATGATCCTGAGCAGTGTATTCGGAAAGGTGGATCCCTTCCATCCAGTCCATGGTCAAGGTTCTAGGAGTAGTCCATTCGGTATAGTATTTTGGAAAACAGAGGTTTGGAATTTCACTTGCTGCAGCGGAGATAAATTGACTGTGTTCCAATTCCTGGAGGTAATCGGTTTCTTCCAATAACTTTTCTTCAACTTCATTAAAATAACGATCGGTATCTTTTCCCTTGAGGTTAAACATCCTCAGTGCGATGGGTTTTACAATAGCCAAATCGGAAGTAATACTATTAGAAACGCCTGGATATTGAATTTTTACAGCTAGTTTTTTTCCGTCTTTTTCTGCGCGATGAACTTGACCAATACTTGCAGCATTCTCAGATACATAAGAAAAAGAATCAAAAATCACTTTCGGGTCATTGCCTAAATATTTTCGTATGGTTTTTTTTACCAAAGCTGCTGACAAGGGGGGGACTGAAAATTGAGCCAAACCAAATTGCTCTACATAGGCTTGTGGAAGGAGATTTTTTTCCATACTCAACATTTGTGCAACTTTTAAAGCACTTCCTTTGAGCTCTTTCAAACCATCGTAGATGTCTTTAGCATTGTTTTCGTCCAATTTGGACTTGTCCTCTGAACCAGTCAAGAGTTTTTCTCCGTAATAACGAATATAATTTCCACCAATCTTAGCTCCAGTTGCAACGAGTTTGGTGGCTCTCTCAATTTTTTTAGTAGGGATTGAATCTAAGGTCTTCAATTAGGCCATATTAAATTTTTCCTTCCAAAGGAATTTTCCAAAATCAATTACACTGTCAAAAGGAGTGCTGTCAAATAAATCAAAAACTGTACGCACAGATTTTTCAATAGCCATATCCGTTTTTTCAAAATCAGGAGAGGTATCTTCCATCCAAAATTTCATTAAAAATGCTAATTGTATCCATGCGCCTTCAGAAAAAATAGCCTCGGGATGTTCACTTACTTTTGATTGTTTGAGTGCATTTCCGTCTTGAATTAAAACTGTAGCAAATTTTTTGAACGATGTACGAAAAGACTTTAAGGTTGCCATTTTATCTAATGGATGTTTGTCGGTACGCAATGCAAATAGCACATAACTCCGATTGAGAAGCAACACTTCAAAAAATGTATAATAAAAACTGAGCAATTTTTCTTGTGGTGTTTTAGAAGCATACCCTTTTTCCTTCTGAATTAATGAAATCGCATTGTCGTAAAACTGACAAAAAATTTGTCCTCGTAAATGCTCTAAGGAAGCAAAATACTTGTAAAAATCTGCTTCCTCAATTTTTAACCCTTTACAAAAACGATAAACTGATGTGGGTTCTTTTTCGTGTTCGAGAACAGAGGTTATGTAGTATTCAAAAATCTTTTGCTGCATGGTCTCTTTTGATTTTTTCATTGACTAAGAATTACTACAAATATAGCCTGTTTATTTTTTTAATCAAATAGCTAAACAGGTATATTTCTAAACTTTAAATGTCATCTTGTCACACTTTATATTATGGTATTTTTTTTGAAATGTATACTCAAAATAAATTTACAAAATGAGCAAAGGAAAAATCAATGTAGCGGTAGAGAACATCTTCCCGCTTATCAAAAAGTTTTTATACAGTGATCATGAAATTTTCTTAAGGGAATTAATATCCAATGC
>JAYPMN010000091.1:0-6902 GCA_038129925.1 Flavobacteriaceae bacterium | reverse complement strand
TTCTTAAGATTAATATAGACGCTCTAAGTATCGCACCCGCATTAATCCCTGAAATCAAGGAATTTATTCGCTCGTTAAAGTAATATAATTTTACTATAATTTACGTTATGTAAAACAGAAATTTATCCATTCATTAGTGCAATTATTGTAATTTAGCTTATGAATTTAAAGCCTACTCTATTATGAAAACGATAAAAATTATTATTGGAATATTTATCTTCTTTGTTGTCATCGCTGCAGCTTACTTTGCTTATGCTTTATACATCAATCCCAAAAGCCCCAAAGGATCAGCAGCATATTCCAATGGCGTTAAAGAAATCAGTATTCGATATTACCGTCCCTATAAAAAAGACCGTCTTATTTTTGGCGATACTGCTGACGGTGCTTTGGTTCCTTATGATACCTATTGGCGTCTAGGAGCTAATTTAACGACTAAATTAACCACCAATCAAGATTTGGATTTTGCGGGACGCTTATTGCCCAAAGGAAGTTACGGACTTTATGCCTATCCCTATGCTGAAAATTGGGTCATTTATGTACATCAGAAAACAGGAGGCTTGAGTTTTACGGAACCGGATCCAAGCGGTATTCTAATGAAGATCAATGTGCCGGTGCAACGTTTAGAAGAACCTCTTGAACAATTTACCATTGATTTTGTGGATTCTTCCTTAAGGATGCGTTGGGATAAAACCAAAGTGGTAATACCGATTCATTGATGCGAAAATTCTTTAAACAGCTGTTAAATCTGCTAAAAATCGCTTTTGCCCTCCTTTTTATCGGGGGTTTAAGCTATTATATAATTGATAAAATTCAGGAAAAAAATAATCTGATGGATATAGAGGAATACAGTCCTAAGTCCACGCTGGTTGTCAAAGAAACGCTTTTAAAACGCGCGAAGTATCCTTTTATAGATGTACACAACCACCAGTTTGATATGCCGGTAAAAAACCTTGCAAAATTAGTGGCTGAAATGGATAGTATGAATATGGGTTTTATGATAAACCTCAGTGGTTTTCGAGGTTTGTATTTGAGAAAATCGTTGAGAAATATTCGCAAAAATGCACCCAATCGTTTTGGATTATTTTTAAACATTGACTTTGAAGCTATAGATGATGCTGATTTTAAAGAAACTCAAATAGCATTGATTGATTCAGCAGCAGCAGTGGGTGTGATGGGACTAAAAGTGTATAAGTCATTGGGATTGACCAGTACCGATTCTATGGGCAATCGCATTCCCATCAACGACCCCCGCCTCGACCCAATATGGGAGGCTTGCGGGGATAATAAGATGCCTGTATTGATCCACTCGGGTGAGCCTGCATCGTTTTGGGAACCCAAGGATAAGTTTAACGAACGTTGGTTGGAATTGCGACAAAAGCCAAGGAGATACCGAGATCCAGCTAGTAATCCCTCTTTTGAAGAAGTATTGGCAGAACAACACGATATTTTTAAAAAGCACCCTAATACTACCTTTATCAATGCGCATTTGGGTTGGATGGGTAATGATTTGGATCGTTTAGGAACCCATTTGGATACCTACCCCAACGTAATGACGGAAATTGGTGCAGTTTTGGCAGAATTGGGGCGTCAACCCAAACGTGCCCGACGCTTTTTTATCGACTATCAAGACCGAATTCTCTTTGGCAAAGACAGTTATAAAGTGAGTGAGTACAATACCTATTTTAGGGTTTTGGAGACAGATGATGAATATTTCGGCTATTATCGCAAACGGCATGCCCATTGGAAAATGTACGGACTGGCCCTACCCGATACTGTTTTGCAAAAACTGTACTATAAAAACGCTTTAAGCCTATTTCCAGCCATTGATCAATCACTTTTTAAAAACTAATTTATGATACTAGTAACAACCCCCACCGTACCCAATAAAGAAATCGATGAAACTCTTGGTATTGCAAGGGGAAGTACGGTTAGAGCGCGAAATGTAGGACAAGATATTTTCGCAGGATTAAAAAACATAATTGGAGGTGAAATTAGTGAATATACCAAGCTCCAGGCGCAATCTCGTGAGCAGGCACTACAACGCATGCAGGAAGATGCCGAAAGGCTGGGTGCTAATGCCATTGTCAATGTACGCCTGACCACTTCTATGGTCATGCAAGGTTGTTCTGAAATACTCGCCTACGGCACAGCCGTAATTGTTAAATAATGATTGTAATTATTCTTTTTACAGCCGCAGTGGTTGTTGGAATTTACCTGCTCAATCAAAAACTAGAAAAAGAGTCAAAGGAAGATTTTGAAGACCGTGAGAACTAATTTTTAACCCCTAAAAAGACGTTAACTCCTTTAGGAATCGGATTGCCTGAGGTACGTCTAAAACTGACTACCTGACCCGTATGGTATAAAGCATCAGCGATAGGTCCGTTGATCAGATTCCAAACAGGAAATTTAGACTGCTTCCCCTCTCGTTCAAAAATAATATTCAACCCCTCTAATTCGTCATCACTGTAATTCAAAAACAGGGTTGCAGCTTGTTGTAAATCATTTAGTGTAAAGGTTCTTAGGGCTTCTAAGTTTTCTGGAGGACCGGGTGCTGGACGTTTAGAGACTTTATTTTCTGCGGCGTTTAAGAGGGTTTTTGTCAAGCCGTAAATATGCTGAAGCGTACTCAGGGTACTTTGAGCTTCTTTTGTTGGGCGGTATTCCAAATCCTCCGTTCTTAAGCCTTCTGTAGCCCAATAGTATCGAAAACCCAATCCTTGAATCATTCTACCAATTGAGTTTCCAGCAGTATAGCCTTGTGGTGCAGCTGGAATAGACGAAAACGGAAGTTCTTGAGCCATAGATTGAATTGAAAATATAAAAAAAAGAGTAAAAAAGCGAATGATATACATACGCTCTAAATTACTATTTTAGCATTAATAAGCCATCCCTTATGTCTAAAAAGTTGAACAGTCTAGAAGAACTCGCCAAAATCAAATTTGAAAATTTGACTCCAGACCCCGACTCCTTACCCGATTCAGAACCTGAATTCATAGCTCAAGATCTAGAAGCGCACTTTAGCAATAAAGGCCGTGCAGGAAAAACAGTTACCCTAATCAGAGGTTTTGAAGGCAGTACTGAGGATTTAAAAGCACTCGCTAAAAAACTAAAACAGGCTGTAGGTGTAGGCGGTAGCGTTAAAGGTGGAGCGATTATCATTCAGGGGAATTACCGTGAGCAATTGATACAAATACTCACAGAAATGGGACACAAAGTAAAGCGAATCGGCGGCTGAGGCTTTTTATCCCCATTGAATAGGTGTTTTGCCTTGATCTTTTAAATAGATATTGCATTGACTAAAGTGTTTGTTGCCAAACCAGTATCCTCTATTGGCACTCAAAGGAGAGGGATGCCCACTGCTCAGTACAAAGTGCTTTTCTCTATCGATTAATCTGATTTTTTGTTTTGCAAAACCTCCCCACAGCATAAAGACCAAACCCTTACTGTGCTGTGAAAGTGTTTTGATTACTGAATCTGTAAACTCTTCCCAACCCTTTTTTTGATGACTACCCGCTTGATGAGCACGTACAGTCAATGTTGCATTCAGCAAAAAGACTCCTTGCCTAGCCCAGGCTTCCAGGGTTCCACTTTGGGGTATAGCAAGACCGAGATCATCTTCTATTTCCTTAAAAATATTCTGTAGTGAGGGAGGATGTGGGACACCCTCAGGCACTGAAAAGCAAAGACCGTGAGCCTGACCGGGGCCGTGATAGGGATCTTGCCCTAAAAGAACGACTTGTACTTGCTCAAAAGGACAAGAGTCAAAGGCATTAAAGATCTGGGATCCAGGAGGGAAACAGCGGTTGTTTTTATATTCCTTTTTAACAAAAGCAATCAAGTCTTGGAAATAAGGACTGCTGAATTCGGCTTTCAAAACCTTTTCCCAGCTCGGATGTATTTGCACCTGCATGAATTTATTACTTTTGCAAGGCTAAGTTAAGAAAAAACCATGGTGAGCATTCCCGATAAAACACTGGAAGATCTTGAGTACGATGAAGTTCTAAGGCAGTGTGCAGCTTTTGCAATTACTCCTATGGGAAAGGAAGTAGTATTGGGACTCAAACCCCAAACAGATGCTGAACAAGTGATTAAAAAGCTGCAGATGACGTCTGAATACTGCGCCTCCTTTGACAATGAAAATCGAGTTCCAACTCACGACTTTGACAATATCTCACCCTATTTCCAATTGCTTAAAATTGAAAACTCTGTACTGGAGTTGGAGGCCTTTCGAAATTTAGCACGCAATACAGAAACCACTAATACCCTGGTTCGTTTTCTGGAAAAATTTAAAACCTATTATCCCAGTCTCAGTGGTTTAGTTGAACAATTATACGAAGAAAAACAGATTAAGCCTGCGGTAGACGGAGTCATAGATCGATTTGGAGAGGTGCGTAACGACGCCTCGGATGCCCTCTACAGTATCAGAAAGCAGATGCAGCAACTAAGAGGAAAAATCAGCAGTAGTTTTAACAAGGCTTTGAGTCAGTTTAGTAATGCAGACTATTTAGACGACATACGAGAATCTGTCGTTGAAAATCGTCGGGTGTTGGCAGTCAAAGCCATGTACCGTCGGAAAGTAAAAGGAGCCATTATGGGAAGCTCCAAAACGGGAAGCATCGTGTTTATTGAGCCTGAAGCAACCAATGCACAGACACGTGAGCTCCAGAATTTGGAATTTGAAGAAGGAGAGGAAATCAAAAAAATATTGAGTCAACTTACTGATTTTTTCAGACCCTACCTCCCCTATCTCCAAATGCAACAAGCCTTTTTATTAGAAATGGATCTTATCCATGCCAAAGCGCGATATGCCCAAGAACTCGGAGGCTTGCTTCCAGAAATAACCGAAGACCAGAGACAGATTGCCTACATCAAAGCGTTTCACCCCTTGTTGTTACAAGCGCATAAATTGGAAAATAAGCCAACCCATCCTCAAGACATTCAGCTGGATCCAGAGAATAGAATCGTAGTGATTTCTGGACCGAATGCGGGTGGAAAAAGCATTACCTTAAAAACAGTAGGCTTATTGCAATTAATGCTGCAAACAGGGATGTTGATTCCCGTACACGAAAGGTCTAAAGCAGCCCTTTTTGAGCAAATACTCACGGATATAGGGGACAATCAATCCATAGAAAACCATTTGAGTACTTACTCCTATCGACTCAAAAACATGAAATATTTTTTGAGAAAATGTAATGCCAATACTCTTTTTCTTATCGATGAATTTGGTACAGGTTCTGATCCAGAACTGGGAGGTGCGTTGGCAGAAGTAATGCTGGAAGATTTTTACGAACGTAAAGCTTTTGGTTTGATCACCACCCATTACTCCAATTTAAAGGCTTTGGCTAATGAATTACCCGCTATGGTAAATGCTAATATGCAGTTCGACAACAAAACACTAGAGCCCGTTTTTAAGTTGGTTATGGGTGAAGCAGGAAGTTCATTCACCTTTGAAGTTGCACAAAAAAACGGCTTGCCCTTTAATCTGATCAATCGGGCTAAAAAGAAAATAGAACGGGGAAAAGTGCGTTTCGACGCGACCATTGCCAAGCTTCAAAAAGAGCGTTCAGCTATGATGAAGACTGGAAAATCACTAAAAGAAAAGGAAGATAAGGTCAAAACTGAATCCGATAAGATGCAAACCATGAATGCCAAACTCAAGGCAAAATTGACCAGCTATCAAGAGCTTTTTGATCAGAATCAGCGGATGATTGTTTTAGGAAATAAGGTCAATGAGCTCGCTGAACGCTATTTCACCAACAATAAAAAGCGCCCTTTAATTGCGGAGTTGCTTCGTATTGTTGAAACAGAAAACGCCAAGCGCAAGCGTAAAACGGCAGCGGTGGCTAGAAAAGATAGAGAGCAAAAGAAAAAACTGGACGAACAGGTTAAAAAAGACCTGGTCAAAGTGCGTAAGGAAAAGAAAAAACAGAAAAAGCAAGTTGAAGTGGTGGAACAACCCAAGCCTACCCTTGCAGTTGGCGACCAAGTTCGACTCTTTGACGGTCGTTCTGTGGGTAGTATCGATGCTATTGAAAAGCAAAAAGCCATCGTCAATTATGGTGCTTTTACAACCCAAGTCAGCCTTGATCTGCTTGAACTGGTCAAGTCAGCGAAAAAAGTAAAATGAAACCGCTTATAGTTTTTTACGACGGATATTGTGCTTTTTGCAATTTTTGGGTCCGTAATCTATGTCGTTGGGATACAAAAGATCGATTGCGCTTTGCTTCTTTAGAAAGTCCTAAAGCTAAAGAAATGGTAGTTGCTACCGGCTTCGACCTTTCAAAATTGGATTCAGTGCTCATTTGGGATCAGCAAAAAAGTCCTTTGGCAGAATCTGCAGTGGTTTTTGAGGTAGTGCTTGCCTTGGGTGGGTTTTGGAGGCTGCTTTTGATTTTTAAAGCAATTCCAGAGCCTTTATTAAACTGGATTTACAGAGGGATTGCAAAAAGACGTTACAATTGGTTTGGCAAGTTGGGTCAATGTCCACTGCCAGATACTAAATTCAAGCATAAATTTTTATAGTTTTATTTGATATGAATCCACTTAGATCACCCCAAATGAAAGAGTTTAAAAAGTTTATTAGCCGTGGAAATGTAGTTGACTTAGCGGTAGGTCTAATCTTAGCCACCTATTTTGGTGCCATAGTGAAGTCTTTGGTTAATGATGTGGTCATGCCTCCTGTAGGGATACTACTCGGTGGAGTTGATTTTTCTGATTTAAAAATTGTCATCAAAGAAGCCCAAGGAGAGGTTGCTGAAGTTGCCATCAACTACGGCACTTTTGTCAACACCATCATCACCTTTCTCATTGTAAGTTTCGCGATATTTATTGCGGTCAAAATGTACAATAAGACCAAGGATAGGCTTACAAAAGAAGAGGAGACTGTTGCTGCAGCTCCGCCC
>JAYPMN010000090.1:0-6951 GCA_038129925.1 Flavobacteriaceae bacterium | reverse complement strand
CTAGCTTCTAGCCTAAGTTCATTAATTTGATCACTATTACCAGATATATAATTTACATTCTTTATAAAAAGCCCTTTTCCATCTCTTTTTGTGTTCCCATTAAAATAAAACGCTTCTTCAGAGGAGTCATAGTATACATGATCAAAAGCATCTATATACCCAACATTTCCATTACCACTTAAATCAATGATAGTATCGTTTGAGGCTGACGTTGTCTGTTGATTATACGATAGTAGGTTTGATGCATCATAATGGAATACTAAATCCTCTTCAGCCATTATAAAATTCAAAATGTCCGAACCGTTGTAACTATTTCCCGCTAAATCGGTCCCTGAAACAGTTGCTGTTACAGAATTTATTGATGATGAAACTGTCCAAGTGAAGGTCCAAACAGAGTCTGAAGCTGTTGAAGTCATTTCTTCATTTGCCATAATTCCAGATAGAGAAAGTGTTGGTGTAGCAGCCATACTCTCAGAAAAAGTTGCTGTGATGGTGACCACATCAGAATTGGAAATTATATTGTCGGAATCGGAATCGGTCAATGTTACTGTTGGAATCGAATTATCATAGATAAAGCTTACGGAAGATGCTGTATTTGAGTTTCCTACTAAATCTTCAAGTGAGTCTTCATTGAGTGTTAACGTAACAAGACCTGTATAGTTAGATAGCACATTCAAGTATCCGATAAATGTAGTGTTATTGGTAGATGTATGCTCTGTAATAGAAAAATAATTTTCAGGAAGAATGGTAACATCAGAAGCTGTAAATGTGGTGGCGTTTATTTCTTCGTTAAATGTAATGGTTAAGGTATTTGTATCTGTTGCACTGATATAACCTGATTTTTGATTGTTTGATAAAGTTGTTGAAACAACATAGGGCCGCTCATTGTCAATCACAAAAGTCATACTCTCAGAACCAGTATAGGAACTACCCGCAGAAACAGTTGCTGTAGTCGAATTAACCGTTGTAGAAACAGTCCAGGTATAACTCCATTTATTTTCATCATTTCCACCTTCTACCCCAGATATTTTTAAATTTTTAAACCGAAACCCGTAATTTCCGGCCCAGTATTCTGATTCATTAATTTGAACTAATTCTACCCGAACTTTATCAGCATTTACAGGAATTGAAGATGTAAAATCGAGACTTGTCCATAAACTTGTTCCTGTTAAAAGTGAAGATTCATTGGAAGAAATTATATTAATTCCATTGTAATAGGTGAGTATTACTTTAGCAGTATCGGGAGATCCGTTTTGGATATAATATAATTCTACACTGATATCTGTTGACCCACTAGATATTGTAAAATCTTTATAAATGGAGGAGTTGTCGATGTAAGCAAATTTTACATCATTCGAACCAAAACAAGGGTGAGATCCACTAGATCCACTACAATCTTGAAAAGACCCTGTACTACTTATCCAACCGTTATTTGGTTTTAAAGCATACGTATTTAAATTATTCATAGCAGTATCTGTCATAATACCACTTAAACTAATTTTTGGTGTAGCAGAAGCTATACTTTCCGAAAAAGTAGCGAACAAGGTTACTGATTGAGTATTGCTTACTCTATTATTTAAGGAATTATTACTTAAACTAACAGTGAGTTGAGCATAAGAATTCATACTTAAAGCTAAAAGCAATAAAAAAGCACAACTTTTTTTCAATTTCTGTAATAAAAATTTTGAATTCAAAATTGGTTATTTAATTAGCTTACAAGTTATTATCAATACATACAGACATACAAATTTAATATAATTACGCATTTACACTGTAAATTAACTTTTAACCCTAAAAGCTCCTCGAATACTCAGAATCCTAAACATTAGGGCATAGGTTTTAGAAAACAGTTTTTTTATTGGAACAGAGGGTTGTTATTTGATATGTAACTAATTCTGTATATATTGGAGTTATTATTAATCATAAATCAATTAAAATGTTACCACAAATAATTGTCGCTACAGTATGTCTATTAATAACACTCTTTGGGGTTTTTAAAAAAAATCGCGTATTTTTTAATTTAGGCTATTTCATTTTTGGAATAATAGTAATTGTTTCCGAGCTGAGTTTTTTTTCAGAGAATCAAGAAACTATTCACTTAGCTACAGCTTTAATATGGATGATCCAAAGTTCTTTAGCTCTGCCTAATAAATTGCCGTATGATGGAAGTAAGCTTGCAAAATCTGCTGCAATAAAAATCTATATATCCTTAACGCTAATTAACTTATTTGGAATCTATATTGTTAGGGTATCTGAAGTACCAGACGTTGCACAATATTTCCATTTGATACTTGCTATTTTACCTCTTGTTGCAATTTATTTAGTACTAAACAATAAAGTAGAAGTAACAAAATAATTTAAATCCCTCCAAAGCGAAGGGTTTTTATTTTACACCAATGGACAAGATCCATACACCCCTTATCCTATCTAAATTAGCTCCTTAATAAAGATTTTTCAATCCTGTTTTATGGGTTAGTTTTTGGGGTTTATGTGATACGATATGGAGAAACACAAGCTTGTTTGGTCCCTTTTACCTAAATATATAAGTTTACAATAACGAAATATGATTTAAAATGAAAAAAATATTTATTATTCTTTTTGTTATTTACTTTATAAAAGGTTATTCGCAATCAAATTCATTATTTCATTTTAATTCTTCTGATAGAGATCTGGTACAAAGCGTAGATTGGGCAAAAAATAAGGCATTGTCTTTCTCTCATGATGAAAGGGATCCAGTTGGTTTTTGGTATGAAGCTGCATTACCTAACAGAGAGGCTTTTTGTGTTAGAGATGTTTCACATCAATCTATTGGGGCAGAGATATTAGGATTAAGATCGCACAATTTGAATATGGTGTTAAAGTTTACTGAAAACATAAGTAAATCAAGGAATTATACAACCTATTGGGAAATTAATAGGTACAATAAACCAGCACCTGTAGATTACAATAACGATAAAGATTTCTGGTACAATCTTCCTGCTAATTTTGATATGATCTATGCTATTAAAAGATTACATAATTGGACAGGTAATAATCAATATATCAATAACCCAGTAATTCAAAATTTTATTTCACTAAGCCTTAATGAGTATGTTAAAGAGTGGCAGATAGATTCTAATCATGTACTTACAAGAAATCGATATATGTATGTACAGCCTATGAACGAATTTAACGAGAATAGATTTGGGAATTCTAGAGGTATACCAACTTATTACGAGAGAGGAAATAAATTAAGTTATTTGGGAATAGATTTAACAGCTTCTTATATCGCAGCAATAAAGTCTCAAATCGAAATTCTAAAACTTCAAAATAGCGACGAAAGTAATATTGATAAATATATAAACCAATTAAATAGAGAACTTAATTTTTTAAATACATTTTGGTGGGATGATACCCAAAATGCCTATAAATCAATCATTTATCAAGATAAAACACACGAACTTTATTCTATTGGTAAAGATGAGGCATTTCACCATTATCTTCTTTATTTTGATGTCTTAGAAGACAATAAAAGAATATTTGATATCATTAATTGGTATCAAAAAAACCAGCATAAATTAATAATTGAATTAAAGTCATATTTACCCGTTTTGTTTTATCAGTATGGAGATTCTGATCTTGCAAATGAGCTGTTGAAAGAGCTTTGTAGTATTAAAAATGCTAGAAGAAATTATCCTGAAATTAGCTTTACTGTAATAGAACATATTACCAGAGGATTGATGGGCATTGATGTGAATCAAAATAGAATTGAAACAATATCTAGATTAGCAAAAAATCAAAAATGGGCTTCTGTAGATGGGATTCCCGTTATAGGGTCTGTTATAGGGGTAAAACATAAGGGAAAAAATAAAACTATTTTTGAAAATTTGGGTGATAATGAAATACTCTGGAAAGTGAAATTTGAAGGAGATTATAATATGATTGAGATAAATAAAAATAAGGTAAAAACAATCAAAGAAAATGAGTTCGGAAAAAACATATCTTATGCTATTGTGTCAGTCAAACCCAATGAAAAAATTACTGCTACTGCTTTAAAATAATACCTTCATTAAATTACCATCATTTAAGTAAAATCAACTGAAAGATTATAACTACAAAGATTTATAGAACCTATTTATAATACTTTACTAATTATTTGTACATAAATATTTCTATAAAAAAGAAAACAAACGAAAGTTTAATTTTGTTTTCAAGAAATAATTGTGTCCAATTTTAATCCATTATACAAGACAAAAATTAAATACGCTAAAACTTATTAAGCAGATCTATCCCAAACACAGACAGATGGGTTTTAGAATCGGTTTTTTTAATTGAACTGAGTTAGATAATTGATATGTAATCTGATCTTTATATATTAGTGATATTATTAACCATAAATCAATTAAAATGAAAAAATATATAATAGCTTTTATATCTACTTTTTTGGCTGCTGTAGCTGGAAGTATTGTTCCTGGTATCTTTTTTTATGCACCTAAGCAGGCCGAATGGAGCAAATTATATCCAGGTGTTGTAAATGAAACTCCAGATCCAATATTTATGTTAATTGCTTCTGTAGCGCTAATTATTTTGTGCATTGCAAGCTTCGATAAAATGGGTATAAATGACATTAAAAAAGGAGCAATTACAGGCATTTGGTTTGGTGCTTTAATTTTTACCTTTTTCGGTTTTCAATTCATGGGTTTAACAAATATTCTTTCGATTGAGTTTGTCTTAACTGATATTCTCCTTTCTTCTATTGTAGGCGCCTTACAAGGTGCTGCTATTGGATGGTCTTTAGGAAAGTTTTAGATCAATCTTTACTAATTCTCCCAAGTGGAGGGTTTTTCTTTTACACCAATAGACACAACTATGTTCCTACTTCAAGACCTTTAAATCCCATCTTTGAAAATGGATTTATCTAATGTAAAATTGGGTTTGTTTAGTTAAATATATCTACTTCAAAAAATTGGATTATCTTAAAACATTATGAGAAATCGATTAATCGTTATAGTGCTTAATTCTCTAATGTTAATATTCATAATAGGTTGCACTAACATTAAAACAAAAAAACAAAAATCAAATTTGATTATTGTTCAGCCAATTATTACACAATCTGATTTGGGATTAAACCCTGCCAAAATAAATACATCTAAAAATTTAGTAGATAAAGCTTACTCAAAAGCCGATATAAATTTTCATTATTTAGAACCGATATTTTTTAATAATACAGCAGCAAGGGATGGATTAATAAATTTAGACAGTATTGTTAAAATTGCCCATCAAAGTAATCTATTTAGAGGGCAAAATGACATCATAAATATGTTTTTTGTCAATGCTATAGACGGAAATCAAGGACCCACGGGAAGAGGAATGATGAATGGAAATATTGTGTTTATTGCATTAGGGGATAAGAAAAAATCGGATGATAAAGATTATGACTTTTTGCAGGCTTTTGTAGTAGCCCACGAAGTAGGCCATAATTTGGGCTTAAAACATGTCATTGATGACCCTAACGTTATTGACTCACTTCCAAATATTCAAGGGGATGGAGCATTCAAAGATAGAATTGACCCAAACAATAGTCTAAATCAATATCAAATTAAAGAAATTCAAAAAAGTCCACTTGTTCACTCTAGGATAGAATTTTTAAAGAAGTCAGAGGGGGAAATCGCAATCTTAGATGAAACTTTTGAACCCTATTTTTCACAACTTCAAGTCAAAGAAATTTCTACATTCGTCCAAGAAAAAGCTCCACAAAATATCCAATTAGCAAGACTATTTGCTAAAGACAAATTTTCATCTGCAGTTAAAGATTTTTCAGAGAATGAAAAGGAAATTATATCATTTGTTGTAAAAAAAATCAATGAATGGTTATTGAAAAATGAACTCAACTTGATGGCAAACCATCCTTGGAGATTTATAAAGGTTCAAAATTGGCTCTGTGGAGGTTTTGCTCATACTCGTGGCACATACATCATACTAAGTCAAGCTTACCTTGACCGCCTTTCTAAGGAATGGTCAAAAGATATGGATAAAGAAAGTGAATCAAAATTAATTCTCTCTCTTGGGGGATTATTGGTGCATGAACAGATGCACTCTTTACAAAGAACTTTTAAATCAAAATTTGATAAACTCTACTCCAAAGACTGGGGTTTTTTAAAACATAAAATGCCAAATGAGATTGAGATTACCCGTAACCAAGTTTCAAATCCAGACGCACCTGTAGCAGAATGGCTTATTCCAGATCCTAACCTAGAAAAAAAATTTTATTTGGCCCGAACACTAATAACAAAAGACATAGATATTCCCGTTATGGGTAAAGACTTTGAAGATCTCGTATTTGAGATAGAGAAAAAAGACAGTATTTATTCTTTTGTAAGAATAAACAATGTTATTACTTCTAAGCCTTTATCAGAACTTGATTTTTACACCCGATCTTTCCCTGTTAAAAGAGGTCTTGACCATCCAAATGAAATCTCAGCATATATGTTTTCAGATTTTTTTAAAACAGGCTATCATTCAAAAAATCCATTTTTAAAACATGAAAAGAATTTAAATAAAAATTTAGAATTATTTCTAAATTGGATAAAGACTGAAATGAAAAAATCTTAAAGCTTAAATACAAACAATGAGCCTCGTAAATTGGGGCTTTTAAACCTTTTAAATGAAATATTTTTGTTTTACATTTTACCTATTGCCTTTTTTAATTTTCTCACAGGAATCAATGAATAATTATAGTTATTCTGGTAAAGAATTAAATGAATATAATCCACATGGTGATCGATTTGATTGGATGAAAGAGGTAAAGGGAACAAGATTTTATCATGATAATTTTTTATCATCAAATATAGATGGTAAAGAAGTGAAAATTAAATTTGATGCATTCAGTGACTTAATGGTAAGCTATATGGGTCCAGATTTGAGGGCAGACAAAAATTATGTTTTAGTTCTGGATCAAAGAGAAACTTGGAT
>JAYPMN010000089.1:0-6987 GCA_038129925.1 Flavobacteriaceae bacterium | reverse complement strand
AGGCAGACAAGCCTAAAATAGTCCAAACTGCGGGTATTCCTGATTTTTCTACAAAGGCTTTAAATTCAGCTTCTGCTCTTCCTAAAATAACTCCTTGACCCCATACAATCAATGGCTTTTTAGCTTGACCGATCAGCTCAACAGCTTCCTCAACTGCAGCAGTAGGCAGGCTAGGGTAAGGCTGATAACTTCGAATCCCTTTGCATTTTTCATAAGTAAAATCAAAAAGTTCAAATTGAGCATCTTTTGTAATGTCGATCAATACCGGCCCAGGCCGACCCGAACGGGCAATGTAAAATGCTTTAGCCATGATTTCTGGTATCTCACTGGCTTTGGTAATCTGATAATTCCATTTGGTTACTGGAGTTGAAATACCTATGATGTCCGTCTCTTGGAATGCATCAGAACCCAATAAATGGGAGGCCACCTGTCCTGTAATACAGACCATGGGTGTGGAATCAATTTGCGCGTCAGCGATCCCCGTTACTAAATTGGTTGCTCCAGGACCCGAGGTGGCTAAGGCAACCCCAACTTTACCTGAAGTGCGGGCAAAACCTTGAGCTGCATGAGTAGCTCCTTGCTCGTGGCGGGTAAGCACATGATGCAATTGGTCTTGGAATTTATAGAGTTCATCGTAAATGGGCATGATGGCCCCACCAGGATAACCGTAAACCAAATTGGCATCCTCAGCTAACAAACAACGTATAACAGCCTCCGCACCTGAAATATGTAAAGGCTTCATTCCTGTTTTTTTTAATTTTTCATTTGTACTTGTTTCCATAGCTAATTGGAATCTGTAACACAACCTTCAGAGGCTGTAGCTACACTTTTAATGTATTTATATAAAACACCTTGTTCAAATTTATAAGGTGGTTTTCTCCATGCTGCTTTTCGTTCAGCAAGTTCAGCATCACTTAAATCAACACTGAGGGTGTTTTTTTCCGCGTCAATGGTAATGACATCACCGTCCTTTAAAAGTCCAATAGTTCCTCCCTCCTGTGCTTCAGGTACAATATGCCCTACCACAAAACCGTGCGTTCCTCCTGAAAAACGACCGTCAGTAATCAAAGCGATACTTTTTCCTAAACCTGCTCCCATGATTGCTGAAGTTGGCTTTAACATTTCTGGCATTCCAGGTCCACCTTTGGGTCCTTCATAGCGTATGACGACTACTTCACCAGCTTTTACTTTACCTTCCTTAATTCCTTGGTTAGCAGCAAATTCTCCATCGAATACTCGTGCTGATCCTTGGAATAACAAACCTTCTTTACCGGTTATTTTTGCAACTGATCCTCCTGAGGCTAAATTCCCTTTAAGGATACGAATATGGCCAGTAGGTTTGATAGGATTGTCTAGTGGGCGGATTATCGTTTGACCTTCCGTTAAATCAGGAACATCAGCGAGGTTTTCAGCTAGGGTTTTTCCAGTAACGGTAATACAATCACCATGTAACATTCCTTGTTTTAACATATACTTCATTACTGCGGGCACCCCCCCTACTTTGTGCAAATCTTTCATTAAGTATTTTCCACTGGGTTTGAGATCAGCTAAAAAAGGTGTTGTATCACTAATTCTTTGGAAATCGTCTATTGTCAAATCGATATTCGCTGCTTTAGCTATTGCCAAAAAGTGCAATACCGCATTGGTAGAGCCGCCAAGAACGGCGATTAAACGCAGGGCATTTTCCAATGATTTAGCGGTTACAATATCTCTGGGTTTTAAATCCAGTTCAAGAAGGTTTTTGAGATAAGCTCCTAATTCACCACACTCTTCTTTTTTGTCCTTGCTCACTGCAGGGTTAGATGCATTGTATGGCAAAGCCATCCCACAGGCCTCAATTGCGGAGGCCATGGTATTAGCAGTGTACATTCCGCCACAGGCTCCAGCGCCAGGGCAGGCTTTTTGGATAACACTTTTGTATTCTTTTTCGTCTATAGTACCGGCTACTTTTTCACCCCAGGCTTCAAAGGCGGAAACTACATCCAGCTCTTTATCGTTGTGGCAACCAGCAGCTATGGTTCCTCCATATACTAAGATTCCAGGGCGATTTAAGCGCAATAGTGCCATCATTGCACCGGGCATATTTTTATCGCAACCTACTACAGTAACCAAACCGTCGTAAGACATGGCTTGTACCACCGTCTCAATTGAGTCTGCAATTATATCCCTTGAAGGAAGTGAAAATCGCATACCGGGAGTACCCATTGAAATTCCATCACTTACCCCTATAGTGTTAAACACTAATCCAACCAAAGATTGGTCATTTACCCCTACTTTAATATCTTGCGCCAAGCTGTTAAGGTGCATATTACAAGGGTTACCCTCATATCCGGTAGAGGCAATTCCAATTAAAGGCTTCTCAAAATCCTCATTGGTCATCCCAATTGCATGTAACATGGCTTGTGCCGCGGGCTGAGTAGGATCTTGAGTGACTGCTTTGCTGTATTTATTTAATGCCATTATACTATTTTGTTTAACGAATGTAAATTTTTGTTTATTAATACGACTACGAGCCGAAAGTGGTCTCCTATATCCAACTTTGATTTAAACTATTTAAAATACTGATTATCAGTTTATTTTAAAGTATATTTTAATACACTCAGTGCCGTTAAATTGCCCCTGTTGAATTTACATTATCTTTACAAAAAAAATGCATTTTGGAGTCTAGAAACCACAACCCCTATACCGGAATACGACTTGCACAGCAGCAGTATTTTAAACAGTTAAAATCAAAGCCCGTTTCATTCCGAATTGAGTACTTAAAACGCCTAAAGAAACAGATTCAACTTAAGGAGGATCGAGTCATAAAGGCGCTCAAAGCTGATTTGGGTAAGTCCAGCTTTGAGTCTTATACTAGTGAGATTTTGATGGTTCAAAAAGAACTTGACCTTCATATCAAAAATCTAAAGCGTTGGGCTGCACCCAAACGGGTCTCTGGAAGTTTGATCAACTTTCCTTCTCAAGATTACATCTTGTCTGAACCTTATGGAACCATATTGATGATTTCACCTTGGAATTATCCTTTTCAGCTTGCGATGATTCCATTAGTCGGTGCAATTGCTGCAGGAAATACTGTCGTTTTAAAGCCTTCAGAATCAGCACCACACACCTCTAAAGTTTTGATTGACATACTAGGACAGGTCTTTACGGCAGATTGGATCAACGTCATAGAAGGTGATTCTGATGTGGCAAAAGACTTATTAACACTCCAATGGGATTATATCTTCTTTACAGGAAGTACAACTGTAGGGAAAATTGTGGCTCAGGCAGCGGCTGTTCACCTGACTCCTATAACGCTAGAATTGGGTGGAAAAAGCCCATGTATAGTCGACGGTTCTAGCTCACTTCAAAAGACAGCAAAACGCATCGTATTTGGGAAGTTTTTAAACTGTGGGCAAACTTGTATTGCCCCTGACTATGTGCTGGTTAAAAAAGAATACCAACAAGATTTGATACAGGCTTTAAGCAATCAAATTCAAGAGGCTTACGGTAAAGACAGTGCTCAATCAAAAGACTACGGTCGTATCGTACACCAAAAACACTTTGACAAACTTGTAGCAGACCTAAATGGTCAGCAAATCGTCTATGGTGGTACACAAAATAAAGAGAACCTCTTTTTTGAACCCACGTTAGTTGTAGATCCACCTCGTGAAAGTGCTCTTTTTAAAGAGGAAGTTTTTGGACCTATACTTCCCATTATCTCCTATGATTCAGAAGAAATGCTTGATGAAGTTCTCAGTGAATTAAAAAATCCACTAGCCTTTTATGTATTCAGCAATCGCAAAAAGTTTGTACAACAGTTGCTGATGCGTTATCCATTTGGCGGAGCAGTAGTGAATGATACAATCATTCATTTTACCAATCCCAATCTGCCTTTTGGTGGTATTGGAGCAAGTGGAATGGGTGCCTATCATGGAAAATACAGCTTTGATCTTTTTAGTCATTCAAAACCCATAGTCAAACGTTCGTTTTTGTTTGACTTACCTCAGCGCTATGCCCCTTATTCAAAATCAATCGCGAGTTTAAAGTGGATACTTAAAAAAATATAAGCTTAAAATGAAAGAAAAAACCGTTAGTGAAGCCGTAGCTCACAGAAGATCCGTTAGAATATACGATCCTGAAAAAACCATAGATACTAAAAAAGTAAAATACTGCATCGAGCAAGCTACTTTGGCAGCTACCAGTAGTAACTTGCAGTTGTGGGAATTTTACCATATTACTAGCCCGGAAATGAAAAAGCAAGTAGCGTTAAACTGTTATAACCAACCTGCTGCAAAGACCGCTCAGGAGTTGGTCATCCCAGTAGTACGTCTCGATTTGTGGCGCAAACGGATTCAAGCAAATGTAGATTTTATTCAGTCGAACGTCAAAACTCCTGAGGACGAAAAAAAAACCAAAGGAGCCTTGACCTATTATCAAAAGATTATTCCAAAATTGTATAGGGGAACTTCATATTGGATTGGCTTAGTACAAAAAATTAAAGTCAGTCTGGATGGGTGGCGTAAAGTTAGCTACAGGGAAGTTACTGCATCAGATTTACGTGTGGTAGGACATAAAAGTACCGCATTGGCCGCTCAAAACTTTATGATGAGTATGGCAGCTCAAGGTTACGATACCTGTCCTATGGAAGGCTTCGATTCCCAGAGACTCAAAAAGATTCTTGGTCTTCCAAAAAAAGCGCAAATCAGTATGGTAATAGGTTGCGGAATCCGAAAACCTGATGGAGTTTATGGCAAGCGCTTTCGTATTCCTTTTAAGGAAGTATATCGCGAATTGTAGGTTACTTTTGAGGTTAAAAACTGGAAGAAGCGCAGTATCTTAGCATACAAAAAAACTTTTTAGACAGTTATCCTGATACTCAAGTTTCATCAGCAAATCAAGGGATAAAGGCGTTTGAAAACTACGTTAAAAACTTAAAAAAATACCTATGAAAGGACTGATCAATCATTTCCTTTACAGTATTGTAACTCTTTTATTTTTACTTTATTTTTCCCCTATTTTAGGGCAAAATCTAACACCTGAAGCAGCCATACAACTGGCTTTTCAGCAATCAAAAACACAACAAACTCAAATTCCATTAGTAAAATACAATACTATGTTAGAGCAAGCCTTTGAAAAAGAGGACAATAACTTCAATCGCTATTGGCTTTCCTTCGGTTTGTACAATCAGGCCCTGATCGCCGATCGATTAGAGGACAAGAAAGCCGCTGAGGAGCTTATCGACCGTGCTATTGAAATACTAAAACCCTTAGAAGAAGACGCCGAAAGTCAAGCACTGCTCGCTTTACAATTGGGCTACAGCACCCGTTTTAAAAGTTATTGGTCAATGATGAGTTTGGGTCGTGCCGCATACCAGCGAGCAGAACGCGCTGTTGAACTTGATCCTACGAATATGAGAACCAATCTCGTGCTAGCCATCAACGATTTCTATACTCCTAAAGTATTTGGTAGAGGGAAAAAAGTAGAAACTCATTTAAAAAAAGCGCTTCAAGCTCCTAATCCCTCCGCCTCGGTCACTTCCCCCACATGGGGAAAACCCAATGTATATGAATTGTTAGTCAAATACTACCAAAAAAACAAACAACAAACCCAAGCTCAAAATTTCCTTGATCAAGGCCTTAGGGAATTTCCAAATAGTGAATTACTTCTATCATTTAAACTAACCCCACCCTAAAAAATACCCATCCTCACCAAAAAGAGAGGAAGATTTTACAAAGTAAAATCAGGGTTGTGTCCTACTCCACCCCTCTCGATCCAAACTGCGATATTGTATGGATTCAACAATGTGATCAAAGCTAACTTACTTAATCCCTTCCAAATCAACAATAGTCCGTGCTACTTTTAAAATATGGTCATAAGCTCTGGCAGATAGGGAAAGACACTCCATCACCTGTTTTAAGAGCTTAGTTGAAGAATTATCTAGCACACAGTAAGTACGAATTTGTCGGCTGTTCATAAGTTTTAAAATTATAATCAAGTCAACAAAAGAAAGCTTTAAAATCCCTATTTTTAGAATAAATATCAATGCTTATATGAAACCCATTGCACTACTCAGCTGTCTTTTGCTTTTAAATAGTTGCACAGTGAACTCTATTAAAAAAAATGATCATAACACCGAAGCCTGGGCCTTTCCCTATTTCAAAAAAGTAGATTCTATAAACCCCATTTTAAAGCCTACTAAAAGCCTAAGTTTTACTGACCCGATCACACAACAAAAGGTTTTTTGGGAGGAACGCAATGTTTTAAACCCAGCTGCAGTTGTAAAAAATGACACTGTTTTTATGCTGTATCGTGCACAGGACCAGTGGGGAACTTCACGAATTGGTTTGGCCTACAGCACTGACGGACTCCATTTTGAAAAAAAAGAAAATCCCGTTTTTTACCCTAACAAAGACAAACAAAAGGATTTAGAATGGAACTTTAGAAAGCGAGAAGGAGTCCCTTACAGTCTGGATTGTAAGTCTTGCTATTTTGATGGAGTTGAGGACCCTCGTGTAGTACAATCCGATAAAGGTGAATATATCATGACTTACACCGCCTATGACGGTAAAACAGCTCGTATGAGTATCGCCTCCTCTAAAGATTTGATTCATTGGAAAAAACACGGCTTGATTTTAAACGGAGAAAAATATAAAAACTATTGGTCCAAATCCGCCGCAATAGTCACTCAGAGAAAAGGAAATCATCAAATCGCAAAAAAAATAAATGGAAAATATTGGCTCTATTTTGGAGACACCAACTTGTTTATGGCTTCTTCAGATAATTTGATGGATTGGACTCCTCTTGAAGATGCTGAAAAGGATATATTAATTAGTGTACTTCACCCACGTAGAGGGTATTTTGACAGCCGACTGGTGGAACCCGGCCCCTATGCTTTATACGATGAAAACAAAGGAATTCTCTTGATGTATAATGCGAGTAATGCCGCTAATTACAACGATGTTGAACTTCCTAAATTTACCTATGCTGCTGGACAGGCTTTATTCA
>JAYPMN010000088.1:0-6996 GCA_038129925.1 Flavobacteriaceae bacterium | reverse complement strand
GCCAAAAGTTTACCGACCGCTTAGAATTATTATCATCTCATATTATACCATTTTGGTTGCTGGTTTTTTTTATGATTTGTCGATTGTACGCGTTGGATATTACTCGACTAAATCAGATTACATTAAAATATTATTGGCTGATGCGGCTTTTTATTATATGTATTTAATGCCCTTAGTCTTAATTTTTATAGTTTCATATTTATGGGATTTTTTTCTATTAATGGAGAAAAAAAACTCTTCTAAAAAAAAGTCTTAATCTTTGAGTAATGGATTTCTTTAAATGAAGTGATGGTTAGGTCTGCTTTACTGTAATCTTGGTTTTTCGAATGTGGACCTTTGAAGCCTACACAAAAAAGTCCTGCTGCTTTTGCAGCCAATATTCCATTAGTTGAATCTTCGATTACTAAACAATTTTCCTTTAAAAAACCTGAGGCAGCAGCAGCTTTAATGAAAATCTCAGGATGTGGTTTGGATGCTTTAAGGTCAGCACCACTAAATTTTGCTGTAAAATACTTATCCAAATCAAAACGCTTAAAAATCCGATTGATGTTTTGCATGGATGCTGAAGAGCCTAATACTAGGGTTAGTCCAGCTTTGTAGTAATCTTCAATAAGATCTAAAACTCCAGAGATTAACTCAAAATCTTGGGCCTCTTCAAGCAAAGTGCTGAAATGCTGACGTTTATTACTAACTAGTTTGTCAGCTTTGTGATTTAAATCAAATTCATCGCATAAGCGCTGGCAAATAGTTAGTGTTGCTTGCCCTATAAAGGATTCGTAAAGTTTATCAGAGACATCTAAATTAAAATCTAAAAACATTTTTTGATAAGCATTGTGATGAAGTGGTTCACTGTCTACAATGACCCCATCCATATCAAAAATTACTGCCTTTAGCATAGTTAGAAAGTTTAAACTTAATTGTTTTAAACAAAAAATAGTAATAAATTAACGATATGAAATTAATAATCACATTTTTACTAGCTTATATTTTTAGTGTATCAAATAATTGGATTGATTACTATGAAGATAAAAGTATTTTGATTTCATATTCCTCACAAATTTGTGTAGATAATTTCAATGGTTTTGCTTTTGAGTATTATTTAATAAGGGTTCACAATAAAACTAACGAAACTCTTGTCATTAATTTCCAAAAAAGTAATGATCAGATAAATGAATTAGAAAACAAAGTTGCTTTAATTTTAAGCCCAAATCAAACTATTGAGGGAACTTGTAGGTATAATTCTAATCAATTGAGAATTTTTAAAAGTGAAAACTCAGGTAAGGATTCAGATTTTATATATGAATTTGAATTATCTAAAATAAAAGTAATTGAAGTTTACTAAAATTCTATTTATTCTGGCAGCCAACTTTGTAATCTCACAAGAGGTTCAATTTACGGCTACTATGTCTAGTACAACATGTAGTGGTACTTTGGTTTTGTTTGATGTAGAATATATTCCTAGTGAAAATAGTGTAACGGAATTTGATTTTAATAACGGTTCCCTCCCTTCTGGTTGGAATTCTTCTCCTTTTAATGTTGGCACTTATTGTGATTCACCAAGTGGAGATACTCCAGATAATTCAGATTATTTTTGGGCTACAACATTGGAGACATCTGGTGTAAATAGGGGATTGCGATATGTTGAAACATCAGCAGTTGATGTTTCCAATGGAGGTAGTATAGAGTTTTTAATTAGATATGGAACTGATAACCCAGGGTCTCCATTATCTTCAAGAGATGGTTGTGAAGATCCCGAAAGAGAAAGTGAGGAAGTTTATTTACAATATAAGATCAGTGGGGGGAATTGGACCACAATGTATGATCAATGGAATGTTGATTTAAATAAAAATGCTCCATGGTATAGTTGGAATTTTAATGACATAGAAATTCCAGCTCCAGCTAGAACAAGTTCTACACAATTTCGATGGATTCAACCTGATAATCACGGAGATAAATATGATAATTGGGGACTTGATAATATTATAGTTAATGCAATACCACCCCCTGCTTCTAGTTGGGAAATTGATTATGGAAATGGAGATATTGATACGTCATCTTTAGCTTCTTCTACAATTTCTTTTTCGAACATTTTTCCTACTAGTAATGTATCTGTAACTTATTCAGTCACTGCATCAACAACATTAACTGACGGTCAAATAATAGGACTTACCCAATTAGTTGAGGTAACTCCCAGTGATATAATACCACCAACTGGTGCTGCACCTACAAATTTAACTATAGGAACTGATTCAGGATTATGTAATGCTGCTTTAACTGGAGTTACACTAGGATTTCCTTCAACTAGTGATAATTGTGGTGTTAGTTCAATTACCCATAACGCACCAGTAAACTTTCCTTTGGGTACAACAACAGTTACTTGGAGCATTATTGATATTGCAGGAAATTTAACTTCTTTAAATCAAATGGTCACAGTAGAGGATTATGAAAATCCTATCTTAAATATACCACCAGATATTTTTTCAACAGATTGTACTATACCGATTGGAACCGCCTCTGCAACTGATAATTGTTCTGTTGGATTACCTGTAAATTCTTTGGGGATAACTTCTAATGCTTCCTATACATTTTCTTTGGGTACAACCGCAGTTATTTGGCAAGCAACAGATGCAAATGGTAATACGGTTTCAGCAACACAGCTAATTACAGTTTCTGATACATTAGCTCCAATAAATATTGCACCTGCAACAGTTTCAGTTACTACAGATGCAGGGTCATGTAATGCTGCTTTAACAGGAGTTTCACTAGGATTTCCTTCAACTAGTGATAATTGTGGTGTTAGTTCAACTACCCATAATGCACCAGCAAACTTTCCTTTAGGAACAACAACAGTTACTTGGAGTGTGATTGATTTTGCTGGAAATGAAAGCCTTTCCTACCAAACAGTTATAGTATTAGATCAAACACCTCCTTCATTAACGCCTCCGCCTGATATAAATTCAAATAGTTGTGTAATTGTATTAGGCGTCCCAACCATTACTGATAATTGTTCATTTACATATAAGAATGATGCACCTAATACTTTTCCAACAGGTACCACAATAGTAACATGGACAGCAAGTGATACCTCAGGAAATATTACTACTGCAAAACAAAATGTTACTTTTGCAGATAACGTAGCTCCAACAATTACTCTTCAAGAAGAGAATATTACCATTAATGCAGATTCTAATTCATGTTTTGCCTCCTCTGTGGATTTAGGCTCAATAATAACTAACGATGATTGTGGTATATCTAATACCTCAAATAATGCTCCAATTCAGTTTCCAATTGGGGTTAATATAGTTACTTACACTGTAACAGATACTTTTGGAAATTCAACATCAAAAACACAAACTGTAACAGTAATTGATAACCAAAAACCAATAATTCGTGCAAATGATTTAGTGCTGAGTTTAAATAGCGATGGGGAAGTAGAAATACCTTTTGATGCCATAGATAATGGGAGTTCAGATAATTGTTCAATTGCAACTTATAATATTGTTTCAGAAAATTCAGATACTATTTTTACTCAAGAAACTTCTGTTCCACAACAACAGGATCAAACACAAAATCAGAATAGTGAGCTGACTTGTGAACTAGTTTCATTAAGTGGACTTCGTATTACAGAAAATGGAAATATAATTTTGCCATCACTTCAATATGGTAACATTATTTCACTTTTTGCTGATTATCAAGATTTTGATTCTCAACAGAGAAATTTTGACACCGTACAAGTAGAAACAGAAAGAGAAATTTCGTTTAGAATAGGTATACCTGATAATTTTTTAAATTCTAATGACGAATTTATTGAGTGTATTGCCACAGCAATTCAGCCTACTAGAACAACAGGAAAAATTTCAAATAATAACATAAAAATATCACCTAGTGAAAAATTTCTAAGGAGAAAAAAAATCTCTCTAAGCTGTGACATAATTGGCACTCAACAAATTATTTACTCAATTACGGATTCATCAGGAAACACAGCATCTACTACAGTGAACATTACAATAACAGATGATTTAAATGTTTGTAATTCTTCCGACTCAAGTTCTGCTGCTGATGGAAGTTCAGCAATTGATTCAGATGGTGATGGAATAACAGATGATCTTGATGCATTTCCACTTGATCCGACAGAATGGATAGATACGGATGCAGATGGGATTGGAAATAACTCAGACTCAGACGATGACGGAGATGGTTTTCCAGACACTATTGAAGTTATCGGAGGAAGTAATCCACTTGATAGCCTAAGCATTCCATTGGATACAGATAATGATGGATTAATCAATATACTCGACGAAGATGACGATAACGACGGTTTCAGTGATTTGCTTGAATTAGAGGTTGGTACTGATCCTTTAGATGCTTCAAGTTTTCCCATAGATACAGACAACGATCTTGAACTGGATTTTTTTGATTCAGATGATGATAACGACGGCCAATCTGATTTGGTTGAGCTAGAATGTGGTTCAGATCCACTCAATAATTTATCAACCTCAATAGATACTGATCTTGACGGTATACCAAATTGCTTAGATTTGGATGATGATAATGATAATTTTCCTGATGAACTTGAAATTACAGAAGGGACTGATCCATTAAATATCAATGAATATCCAAGTCTTGATGGTGATGGTGATGGAATTCCATTTTCTCTTGGGTATGGTCAGAATTTCAATGACAATTGCCCTGATATTCCAAATCCTGATCAATTAGATACGGATGAGGATGGAATTGGAGATTTATGTGATAATTGTAAAAATGAAATAAACCAGGATCAACTAGATACTGATCTAGACGGCATTGGTGATTTGTGTGATCCAGATGATGATAATGATGGACAAAGTGACGAAGATGAAATTGAATGTGGGTCAGATCCAAAAGATGATACCTCACTTAGTCCTGATATCGATGGTGATGGTATTTTGGACTGTTTTGATTTAGATAATGACAATGATGGTATAGAGAATTCCATAGATCCGAATCCGGGCAGTTTTGATAATTTATTGGTAAGCCAGTTTGTGTCTGATAATAATGATGGTGTAAATGATACATGGGAACTCATCAAAATTGAAACTTACACAAACAGTCACGTTTATATTTATACTCGCTCAGGAGCTTTAATTTACCAAAAGCGTAATTATCTCAACACTTGGCCAGGGGATACTAATGCCAATTTGATTCCAGAAGGGAGTTATTATTTTAGAATTGACTTAGAGTCAGACGGTATAATCGATGACGAGGGATGGCTTTATCTTACTCGTTAGGTTACTATTCTATAAATACTTACTAATTCTGATGGAAGTGATTTGAAACAAATTCCAATACCTTGGGTAGTGAATCCCTCCAATAGCTCCAACTATGACCACCGTCTCGTATTCTAAATTCGTGTTTAACCTTTTTTTCTCTCATTTTAATATGCATCAAACTGTTGGATTTATATAAAAAATCGTCGTCTCCACAATCGATATACCAACGTACTGAATTTAAATCCTTGGTTTCCATATTCTCAACCAATTGCAAAGGGTTATTTCTGTTGGAATAGCGTTCAAAATCTTTCTGGTTATGGTTCGATCTTGTATAACCTAAATAAGTAAAATCCTTCATTTCTTCTAAATTTTGTGGTCCAAGTGAAGCACTAAGTGGAGCTGCTGAAGAAAATAAATCAGGCCTTCTTAACGCATAAATAAAGGAGCCACCACCTCCCATTGAAAGTCCAGCAATGGCACGGTAACGCTTATCTTTTTTTATTCTAAAACGGTCTTCAACATGTGGCATAAACTCTTCAAAGAAAAAGTCTTCATAATTCCATTTACCTGAAAGGGCATTCGTATAGCCAACCCCACCTGTGTCAGCATCTGGCATAACAATTATCATTGCTGTTGATTCGCCAATCAATATGGATTTGTCAGCAATGCGGAGCACTTCTCCAAACTGAATCCAACCCGTGTGGTTATCTGTATATCCATGAAGTAAATACAAAACAGGATAACTTCTGCTGGACGAGTCGTAATCTGGGGGTAGGTATACAGCAAATTTGCGTTCTCCTTTTAAAATTTTACTCGGTAAACTCAGATCATCCATTACTTTACCGTGTTGTGCATTTGAAGTAAAATAGAAGAAAAAAAGTAGGGCTGGAATAAATTTTAGTTTCATATTATTGTTTTTAGAAAATTACAAAAAAGAAAAGATTTATAGAGTTCGTTCAAAAATTTAGGGGAAAAGTTAGAGCGGGCTCTTAAATAAGTTATATTTTTAAGTTAAGCAATAACTATTCATGCGCTTTTTTACATTCCTTCTCAGCTTGGTTTACTTTGGAACCGTTTTCAATTTTTCAACAATTCGGGCACAATCCAAATCTTTACAAGTTAATGCTGTCCGTTTAACAACTCAATTAAAAAAACTATCCACTTTTGGAATGAATGAAAAAGGGGGTAATGATCGAGTAGCTTTTAGTGATTACGATATTCAAGCAAGAATCTATTTAACCGACTATCTCAAAGATTTAGGACTTAAAGTTTACACGGATGCAGCTGGAAATTTAATAGCAAAAAGAAAAGGCAAAAAGAACTCGCTAAGTCCAATTGTATTTGGTTCTCATATTGACGCAGTACCAAATGGAGGTCACTACGATGGTGATGTTGGAGTATTGGGAGGGATAGAGGTTTTGGAAACCTTAATTGAAAACAATATTCAAACCAAGCACCCCTTAGAGCTCATTATTTTTTCCAATGAGGAAGGAGCTATATTTGGATCTCGTGCTATAGCTGGTAAAATTGACCAGGCAACTCTATCGGTTCAGACCGCTTCTGGATATACAAACGGTGAAGGAATTACTCGAATTGGTGGAGACCCAGAAAAAGTAATGCAATTAAAACGGAGACCTGAGGATATTCACGCTTTTTTGGAATTACATATAGAACAGGGAAATGTACTACATAAAAACAATCTTGATATTGGAGTAGTAGAAGGTATTGTCGGTTTAAAATGGTGGGA
>JAYPMN010000087.1:0-7001 GCA_038129925.1 Flavobacteriaceae bacterium | reverse complement strand
ATGCGCTACTTAATTTTATATCTCAAGGGAATGCTCATGGGAGCAGCTGATCTTGTCCCTGGGGTTTCTGGAGGCACCATAGCGCTGATTACAGGCATTTACAAGGAACTGCTTCAAAGCATCAATTCAATTTCTTTAACTAACCTAAAATTGTGGAAACAAGAAGGAATAAAATCAGTCTGGAAAAAACTAAACGGACCCTTTTTACTTGCAATCTTTGGAGGAATACTTTCAAGTATTTTACTTTTAACAAGAATCCTAGAGTGGCTGATTGAAAACCATCCATTAGTGTTGTGGTCTTTTTTCTTCGGTTTATTGATTGCCAGTATTATTTACCTCTTTAGAGCTGAATTATCCTTTAGCATGCTTAATTTGCTGTATGTATGCTTTGGAGCGGTGATTTCATTTATGGTAACCCAACTTAATGGAGGTGCAAATCAGACTAGCCTTTGGTATTTATTCCTCTCGGGTTTTATTGGAATATCGGCCATGATTTTACCCGGACTTTCAGGTGCCTATATACTTGTCGTTATGGGTGTTTATCAGACGGTGCTCTCCAATGTACGTGTAGCCCAGGATTTAATTTTAAATTTCGATCAAACACAATTTATCAATACCGCCAGTATTTTGGGTGTATTCATACTTGGAATTTTAGTCGGTATTAAGGTTTTCGCTAAATTCTTGAGCTGGCTTTTAAACCGCTATCCTCAAAGAAGTATAGCAGTCTTAATTGGCTTGATGATCGGTGCCTTACACAAGGTATGGCCTTGGCAAAATACGGTTGGGAATTCTGTAAAAGAAACCGTTGCAGTACTGCCTCAAGCATACAATGGAGAACCACTGTTGGTTATTACTACAATGTGGATGCTGATTGGTTTTGGTATTCTTTTTTTAATTGAGAAGAGTAAAACCCTTTTAACCCAATGAAATCATTTCAAAAAAAACGAACCAGCTGGGAAGTCTTTTTTTTGATTTTACAAGGTATTGCGATGGGTGCCGCAAATAAAGTCCCAGGGGTTTCAGGAGGTATTGTAGCTTTGGTTGGTGGTTTTTACGAAGAATTGATCTATTCCTTTCAAAGGTTAAATTTCGTTGCAATTAAGCTTTTTTTCACCGGTCGCCTAAAATCTTTTTGGACTTATACAAATGGCACTTTTCTCTGTTTGCTTTTTGGGGGGGTTGTTGTCAGTTACTTTAGTGTATCACTATTTTTAGATTACGCCCTTAGTCAAAATGAAACTATGGTAATGGGAGCTTTTCTAGGAATGATATTAGCCTCTTTATATCTTGTGATCAAACAAGTACCGTATTGGAATAGTAGCCTTTTAGTATTCTTAATGATTGGTTTTTTAGCGGGCCTAAGCCTTAGTTTGGCAAAACCAATTAGTGAAAATGACAACCTTGTTTTTGTGTTCTTTTGCGGAATGATCAGTGTATCTGGAATGACTATACCCGGTTTGTCAGGTTCTTTTCTTTTGTTGATTTTAGGGAACTATAACCTGCTTTTGGTAGATGCTGTTAATGCATTATTTGAGCTTATTTCTTTGGGCTTGATAGGAGATTTTTCTCCCTTAGACAACGAAATTACTCGCCGTTTACTCCTTATTATGGCAGTTTTTGCTGTAGGATCTCTTATGGGATTAATCTCGTTTTCAAATTTGATTAAATTAGTTTTAGAAAAATACCCTAACTATGCCCTAGTAAGTATTATTGGTTTTATCATTGGAACACTACGACTTGTTTTTCCATGGAAACAAAAACAGTACCTTTTTGATGAAAGCGGTGAGATTATTACCAATAGCGTTGGTACGCCAGAAATTTTAAACTACTATTATTATTTTCCTGATTTATCAGAAATCAATACCTATGTTGTAATTTTGGCATTTCTGCTAGGAGCAGCGTTATTGTTTTTATTGGATTATTATGACAAAAAAAGAAAATCCTAAAAAGTTTGGACTCTTAGGTAAAAATATTGATTACTCATTTTCAAGAAAGTATTTTTCAGATAAGTTTTCAAAAGAAAATCTTTCAAACCACTCTTATGTCAATTTTGATCTACCCTCGTTAGAAAATTTTGATCACATCCTCCATAACGAACCAAACCTCTGTGGTATGAACGTAACCATTCCCTATAAAATTAAAGTGATTCCTTTTTTAGATCAAATTTCTGAAGAAGCCAAGTCAATTGGAGCGGTAAACACCATATTATGGGATGCTAAAGGAAAAACCACCGGACATAACACGGATCACACAGGCTTTAAAATGGCACTTGAAGAACATGCAGTTAAAATTCCCAAAAAAGCACTAATCTTAGGAACAGGTGGAGCGTCAGCAGCAATTCGATACGCACTGGAAAATATCAATTGTGAAGTTTTATTCGTTTCCAGAACCTTTAAAAAAAATCAATTAGCCTACGAAGAACTGACAGAAGATTTAATGAAATCAGTCGATCTGATCGTGAACAGTACTCCTTTAGGAACCTTTCCAGACATAAACCAGGCGCCGCAAATCCCCTATCATTTTCTCAAGGAGCAGCACTTCCTTTTTGATTTAATTTATAACCCCAGCGAAACCCTTTTTATGAAAAAAGGAAAAAAACAGGGTGCACAAGTATGCAACGGTCATCAAATGCTCGTATATCAAGCCGAAAAATCTTGGGAGCTCTGGAATCAATAGACTAATTTTGGATGATTCTATTTTTAGAATTAAAAAAAATGTATATTATTTGTATTCATACCTAACTCACAATGGAAAAGAAAAGCCAAAAACCTAGTGCGGAGGAAAATAAAGAGCCGCAAAACACAGAGAACCTTGATCAGGAAACTACGCCCACTCAAGAGGAGACAACGTCAGAATTTGGAGTAGATCAAGAAGAAAAAACTGCGGTAGATACGCCCACTTCAAAGGAAGAAACCGATGGGGGTGCAGAAACTAGTACTGAGGAATCCTCTGAAAAAGAGGAGCCACAAAAGGAAACTGCTCCTACACAAAAAGAAAGTGCATCTCCTGCACCTAAAATAGAGCCAGAGAAAAAGATTGACTACAGTAAACTGTCTATTGAAGAACTCATACAGGCTTTTAGAGATTTGACAACCAATGATCAATGGTTAAAAAATCATACCCAAATTCAAAACATCAACAATCTTTTTGAAGCTAAATTTCACGAAGATGTACAAGGCAAAAAGAAAACCTTTATAGAAGAAGGTGGAAATGAGATTGATTTTTTCTACAAGCCTGAATACAAAAAAGAATTTGATCAACTGGGTTACGAATACAGAAAGAAAAGACGTAACCATTATAAAGAACAAGAGGCTGCGCAAAAGGTTAACCTAGAACGTAAAAAAGCGATCATAGAAGAAATTAAGGGATTAATTGGTGCAGACGATAATATCAATACCATCTACAAAAACTTTAGAACACTCCAAGAAAGTTGGTACAGTACAGGTCCTGTCTCTCGTTCTGAAAATCAGAATCTTTGGGAGACTTTTAAACATCACGTAGAACGATTTTATGATTTTCTCCATCTCAACAGAGAACTACGAGAGCTAGATTTTAAGCACAACTATGAAGAAAAATTAAAAATAATAGAAAGTGCTGAGGCACTGAAAGAACTCCCTGATGTCAAGCGAGCAAGTAGAGACCTCAATACCCTTCATAAGCTCTGGAAAAACGATTTAGGGCCCGTTGCGAAAGAACATCGTGAAGCTTTATGGAAACGATTCCAGGAAGCCACTAAAATCATTCAGGCTAAAAGACAGGAATATCAAAAAGATGTTGCTGGTGCAATGAAAGAAAACCTTGAGAAGAAAAAAACACTACTTAAGGAAATGCAAAATCTAACTGAAGAGGAGCCAACTAGCCACAACGCTTGGCAAAATGCATTAAAGAAATTCAACAGTCTTAGAGAAACCTTTAAAACTATTGGATATGTTCCCTCTAAAGAGAGCAAAACGACTTGGCAAGAATTCAGAGAAATTGGAAGAGACTTTATGCATAAAAAAAACATCTTCTATAAAAATCAAAAAAAGGAGTACAATCAAAACATAGAAGCCAAGAAAAATCTTATTGTCCAATCTAAAAATATTTTGGAAGATCCAGCTTGGGATTCCAAAGTGCAGGATATGAAAAACATTCAAAAGGAATGGAAAACAGTGGGTTTTGTTCCGAGAAAATTGGACAACAAACTGTGGGCAGAATTTTCTGAAGTGCACAAAACCTTTTTTGATCGGATCAAATCAGGATACCAGCAACTGAATAAAGAACAGGAAGCTTTAAAAAATGAAAAAACTACCCAAATCGAAAAACTCAACACGACTAAATTTTCTGATGATCCTGAACAACTCGTTGTCGATTTAGCAAGCCTTTGGGAGCAATGGAACGCAATGGATAAGATAGGAGGGCAAACTGAATTAGAATTGAATAAAGAGTTTACTACTAGCCTGTCGAAAGTAATATCTGGATTGAGTTTGGATAAAAAGACTCAAAAAAATGTCCAACTTAAATTGGATGCCTTATTACTTCAAAACGATCCAAACAAACTTCAAAAAGAATTGAATGAAGTTCGAGCTAATTTAGACAAGCTGAAAAATGAACGAACTCAATTGGAGAACAACCTTGAGTTTTTTAGCGATTCAAGTGCTGAAAATCCTTTGTACAAAAATGTAGAAAAACAGATCAATAGTTGCCAAAAGAAAATTGATAAAGCTCAAGTAGAATACATCCGTTTAAAGCAAATCAAAAATGCTCAAATCAAGCTCGCAAATCAGGAAATTGAACAAACAGAACAGAGTGAAGATGATCAGGAATCAGCCACTGAATAATTTTTAGCCTCCTGCCAAAACGCTTCCATTTCCTCTAAAGTTAATTGTTCGATTGATCGCTTAGCTTTTTTGGCTTGGGATTCTATATACTGAAATCGTTTAATGAATTTCTTATTGGTACGTTCCAAAGCAGTTTCAGGATTGACCTTAATAAAACGCGCATAATTGATTAAGGAAAATAACACATCACCAAATTCGTCTTCAATTTCGTGTTCCTTTTTGGAATCAAGTGCTTGGTTGAGTTCTTTAAGTTCCTCTTCAAACTTTCCCCATACTTGAGTTTTATGCTCCCAGTCAAATCCAACACCGGCCGCTTTTTCCTGCATTCGTTGGGCTTTTATCAGAGCTGGAAGTCCATTTGGAACCCCTTCTAAAACACTCTTCTTACCTTCTTTGAGTTTGAGAGCTTCCCAATTTTTCTTTACCTCATGCTCGTCTTCTACAGAAATTGAACCGTAAATATGTGGATGCCTATGGATTAATTTTTCACAAATATCATTTGCGACATCGGCAATATCAAAAGCTTTTTCCTCACTCCCTAATTTGGCATAAAATACGATGTGCAGTAATAAATCACCCAATTCTTTTTTAATCTCGGTAAGGTCTCGATCCAAGATGGCATCACCTAATTCATAAGTCTCCTCTATAGTGAGATGTCTCAAGCTTTCAAAGGTTTGCTTTTGATCCCAGGGACATTGCGCCCTCAAGTCATCCATGATGTCCAACAAACGACTAAATGCCTCTAACTTTGCTTGCTTTGAATTCATCAGTCCTCAGATGTTTCTTTATCCACGGTAGTCGTTTTCTTAGCCTTTGGTTTCTCGGGTTTTGGAGTTTCGATAAGCTTCTTGGACAAAAGTAGATTGTACCACTGCATGATTTTTTTTATATCACTTGGATAAACACGTTCCTCGTCATAGTTATCAACGATTTCAAAAAAATAAGCCTCCAAATCAACAGCAGCTGATTTTGGACTCAAACGGGTAGCAGCTCCCGATTCATAAGCGAGGATTTTTTCAAAAACAGAGGTCAATGGAATTTCCTCTCCTATACAATACACCTGTATATCGCTAATCACACTAATTTGTTCATTGGCGTTGGTAGTAATTCTCTTGCAGTCTATCAAACAAGTAGCTACAACTCCCGTGCGGGTTTGAGCTTTAATTTCAAATAGGCCTGGACGACCTGAGACTGCTATTATCTTTGATAAATCCATTATTTACGCTTTGATTTATTGGGAAACTTCATGGGATAATCCACAGAGATTAATCCTTTTGAAATTGCTGTTAGTTTATTTTTTATCAATCTTCTTTTGAGTGGAGATAGATGGTCGGTAAATAATACACCTTCAATATGATCGTATTCGTGCTGAACTACTCTTGCAGCAAGACCAGTAAAAGTTTCGGTATGAGTTTTAAAATCTTCACTTTGATATTCAATAGTCAGTCGCTCCTGGCGTTGAACATCTTCACGGACATCAGGGATGCTCAAACAGCCTTCATTAAATGCCCAGTGCTCTCCTTCTTCAGTAATAATTTTGGGATTGATGAATACTTTTTTAAAAGATTCTAATGTTTTTACCTCTTCGGCATCCAATTCTTCATCGGCGGCAAAGGGCGCAGCATCAATTACAAACAGTCGAACGGATAAACCAATTTGAGGTGCTGCTAGGCCAACTCCATTGGAAGCATACATGGTTTCCCACATGTCGTCGATTAGAACCGACAACTTGGGATAATCCGGTTCGATTGGAACTGTCTTTTTTTTCAATACGGGAGCGCCGTAAGCAACTATGGGACGTATCATATTGTAGTTTTTGTTTTAAAGTCTAGATAGGACTGTAAAATCAAAGTTGCACTTACCTGATCTTTCATTCCTTTTTCTCTACGCTGTTTTTTCTTTAATCCACCATCAAGCATCGTTTGAACAGCCATTTTAGAAGTATAACGCTCGTCGTATCGTTCAATTCTTTGCTTTGGAAAAGCATTTTGAAGTTCTAGAATAAAGTCTTGAATCCGAATTTCAACAGCGGAGGGAGTTCCATCTTTTTGTAGTGGCTGACCGATTACAAAAGCTTCAACATCCTCTTTTCGACAATAGGATTTTAAAAAGTCGAGAACCTCAGAAGTGGGAAGATTATTTAAACCGCTTGCAATCATCTGATTGGGGTCTGTACAGGAA
>JAYPMN010000086.1:0-7006 GCA_038129925.1 Flavobacteriaceae bacterium | reverse complement strand
GTTTTGATCCCCAAAAAACTCTTGAGGATTTACTTCTGACAGGTCAATTTTTATATCATTCAAAGGCTACTCGGTTAAAATGAATTATTTTTGTTAATGACCGACATGGTCGCGTATAAAAATAGAATAATTTTACGTAAATCATTAGAGAAAATTAACTTTATGGTCCTGGTAACTTTAACGACAGATTTTGGACATAAAGACTATTCTATATCCGTCATTAAGGCGGCACTACTGGATCAGATACCCGAGGCGCAGATTATCGATATTACGCATGAAATTAGTCCATACAATTCCTCTGAAACTGCTTATGTGCTTAAAAATGCTTATAAAGCATTTCCAAAAGGAACGATCCATATCGTTGGTGTAGAGTCGGAATATACTCCAGAAAATATTCATTTGGCCATGCAATTGGAAGGGCATTTTTTTATTGGTGCTGACAATGGTATTTTTTCATTAATAAAAGAGGATATCAAGCCTGAAAAGTTGGTGGCGATTAACATTCATAAAACAGTTAGCAGTTCATTTCCTGTGCTTGATGTATTTGTCCAAGTAGCGGCTCACATTGCCAGAAAGGGAACATTGGAGGTAGTTGGAACTCCTACTGATAAAATGAAAGAACTTACCAATGTAAAGCCAGTAATCAGTAAAGACAGCAATCAAATCTTAGGAAGTGTGATCTATGTGGATAATTACGGCAATGTGATTACCAATATTACACAAAAGTTATTTAAAGAGATTGGAAAGTCCAGGCCTTTTACAATTAATGCACGCACACTTAAATTTACAGAAATCCACAGCAGTTATAGTCAAGCTATAGACTTTAGTCAACCAAAAACTAACCGAGAGGAGGATGGTAAAAAATTGGCTTTGTTCAATGCAGCTGGACATTTGGAGTTAGCCGTTTACAAAAGCAATCCCAATACTGTAGGGAGTGCAAGTTCGCTTTTTGGACTGCATTACAGAGATTTAATTAACATACAATTTGAATAATATGTGGAGCATTGCCAAGAGAGAATTACGGTTGTATTTTTGTCAACTTACTGGCTATCTTGTTGTTGTTGGTTATCTAATCATTACCTCTTTAACCCTTTGGTTTTTTAATTCACCTTTTAATTTACTGAATAGAGAGCTTGGTGATTTCAATCCGTTCTTTAAATTAAGCCCTATTTTATTTCTTTTTTTAATCCCTGCTCTCAGCATGAGAACCTTTTCGGAGGAATTTGCTCAGGGAACCTTTGAATTACTCTTGACCAAACATTTGCAACCTAATCAGAGTTTAGGCGGCAAGATATTAGGGGTGCTCTTGATCTTAAGCATTGCACTGTTTCCTACTTTACTCCATGCATTTACACTTGACGGCTTATTGCAAGAGGGCACGAAACTGGATTGGGGAGTTTTAGGATGTTCGTATTTAGCTTTGTTTTTACTCGCCTTATTCTTCATAGTAACCAGCATGTGTGCTTCCTTGATTTTTCAAAGTCAGGTAGCTTCTTTTTTGCTTGGAGTAGTTGCTTGTTTTATTCACCTTTATTTTTGGTCGTTTATCGCGGATTTTGCACCTACTGTTCAAGGGTATAAATGGATCAATAGTTTAGGAGCTTCTGTGCATTACGGTACTCTTAGCCGAGGAATAATCGCTTTGGAGGATTTGTTTTACTTTTTTGGGATGGTATTGACTTTTTTCCTCACGGGTGTTGAACTTATTCAAAAAAAGAAACGCAAATGAAGGCATTAAAAAAACCACTTATCGCTCTAGTGCTCAGTATTATTTTGATGCAAACCAGTCATCAATTCAGTTTGCGTTTTGATTTAACTTCAGATCAACGTTACAGTCTTTCTGAAGCAACTCTTACTCAATTAACAAATCTCGACAAGCCATTACGCATAGATGTTTTTTTAACTGGTGACTTGCCAGGACTCTACAGAGAATTTAGAGGAGAATTGGACGTATTTCTAGACCAGCTTGAATATGCAACAGACAAACTGATATGTCAGTACAACGACCCTATTGAAATCGGCTCTAATGAAGAGGTGGTAAGAGAAATGCAACAATACGGCATGAGTCCTGAAATTGTTATTGAAAACAACAACGGCCAACGCAATGAAACTATGGTTTTTCCTTGGATGATTATAAACTATGGAGATGTTTCAGAAAGGGTTTCACTACTCAGCAAACAACTCGGTGACACTGATCGAGATAAAATCAGTCGTTCTTTACAACAAATAGAATACCTTATCATGGATGGAATTGGAAAAGTGACTAGGAAAACAAAATCAACTATTGCTGTTTTAACTTCACATCAAACTTCTGAAAATATTAAACTGGCTGATTTTCTTCAGTCATTGAGACCCTACTACAATCTAGCATCGTTTGACCTCAAAAATCCAGAAATCAGTCCTGAGCAGAGTCTTACAAACTTGAATCGATTCAAAGCGTTAATCATAAGCAACCCTAATGAGGCATTTACTCAAGCAGAAAAGTATATTTTAGATCAATACAGTCTTCAGGGAGGCGGAATTCTTTGGCTGGTCAACGGAGTTGGTATTGATAGAGACAGTTTGTTTAACAGCGCGGGAAAAGCTTATGGCTTTGCTTTGGAGTTGAATTTGGATGATTATTTTTTTAATCAGGGTATACGTATCAATAAAGCCTTGGTACAAGACCTTTATTGTGCCCCTATTGTACTGGCAAATGGGTCTGTAAACAACACCCAATTCATACCCTATCCGTGGTCTTACTACCCGCTTCCTAAGCCAGAATCCAGCTTGATTGGCGAACGCATTGGACCAGTGCTTACCCAATTTGCCAGTCCAATCGATATACTTGAAAACTCAATGGATCAATCGGTATTACTTCAAACCTCAGGCTTTACTAAAACGGCGGGGGTGCCCGTAGTTGTTTCATTGGGTCAAGCCACTAAAAAAATTCAACCCAGTGGATATGATGAACCTTCAAAAATATTGGGATTATTGACAGAAGGTAAGCAAAAATCACTATTTGCAAACCGTATCTTACCCATGAAAAATGCAAATCACTTAAATGAAGGGAAGAGTAAAAGTATTCTTTTTAGCGATGGTAATCTATCTGAGAATCAACTTGATAAGGGTGCACCACTCCAGCTGGGCTATGATAAATGGACCAGTAATTTTTACGCAAACAAACAGCTGTTGATGCATGCCGTTCACTACCTGAGTGGAAATTTAGATGGACTTCTTATCCGTCAAAAAAAATGGAATTTAGCCTATTTAGACGCTCAAAAAATTGAAGCTAAGGGGACACTTTGGAAAGTCATAATACTCCTTAGCCCATTACTGATTGCACTAGGTTTTGGGTGGTTGAATCAAAGAGGAAGAAGTAAACATTCAGAGGCTTAAATGTTGATAAGTTTGTTTTATCAATCAAAGCATTTCAAATATATTTGAGAGAACGTATCATAATCTAAAACAAGTCTAGTGAACGTATCATTAAATTAAGGGTTTACCCTTTAAAAATCAAATTAATATCGATTTACGAATGAAATTTATAGTTTCCAGTGCCGCACTTCTTAAAGAGCTTCAAATGATAGGAGGAGTTATAAACAGCAACAATACACTACCTATATTAGACAATTTCTTGTTTGAGGTTATTGGGAGTTCGCTGACCTTGTCAGCTTCTGATTTAGAAACTACCTTTTCAACTCGAATATCTGTTGAATCAGAAAGCAATAGTTCACTGGCACTTCCCGCTCGTTTGCTGCTAGATACATTAAAGACCTTTCCCGAACAGCCTCTGACTTTTGTTATGACGGATAAAAATACTGTGGAAATAAGCGCAAAGAATGGTAAATATGCTGTTGCCTATGTTCCCGGGGAGGAATTTCCAAAAGCAGCAGAATTAATTGATTCTAAGTCAACTACAGTGCAATCTAGCTTGCTTAACAACGCGATTAACAGTACTCTGTTTGCAAGTGGCAATGATGATTTGAGACCGGTAATGAGTGGTGTGTTTTTCCAGTTTTCAGATGCAGGATTGACTTTTGTAGCCACAGATGCTCACAAACTAGTAAAGTACACGCGTAATGATGCTACATCTGAAGTTGCTTCAGAGTTTATTATGCCAAAAAAGCCTCTTCAATTACTCAAAGGAATACTGCAAGGAGTTCCGGATGATATCAAGATACAATACAATGAAACCAATGCACAGTTTACCTTTGGTGAATCCATACTTACTTGTCGACTGATTGATGGTAAATATCCTAACTACGAGGCTGTGATTCCAAAGGAAAATCCAAATCAGATGCAAGTCGATCGAGTGAATTTCCTTAACTCTGTTCGAAGAGTGAGTATTTTTTCCAATAAAACAACGCACCAAATTCGCTTAAAGATCGCAGGCGCAGCATTGCAGATTTCAGCTGAAGATTTTGACTATAGTAATAGTGCAGAAGAACGTCTGGATTGTGACTATCAAGGGGATGATATGCAAATTGGATTCAATTCTAGATTCCTTATTGAAATGCTCAATAATATGGAATGTAATGAGGTAAAATTATCCATGTCACTGCCCAACCGTGCGGGCTTATTGACCCCTTTAGATCATACAGTAGAAGGGGAAGACATTACCCTATTGGTAATGCCTGTGATGCTCAATGATTAAAAGACTATTAAACTGCCTTAACCGATTCTGAAAGTCTTTTATAGGTTCCGTTTTCCAGTTTTTCACGAATACCTGCAAATGCATCCAAAGTAATTTGAACATCTTCTAGTGTATGTGTGGCGGTTGGAATTAAACGGAGGAGGATTAAGCCCTTAGGAATTACAGGATACACTACAATTGAACAAAAGATTCCATAGTTTTCTCGTAAATCCTTGACTAAAGCCATAGCTTCAGGGATGCTTCCTTTAAGGTATACAGGAGTAACACAACTTTGAGTCGTTCCGATGTCGAATCCATTTTCCTTTAGTCCGTTTTGAAGCGCATTGACATTTTCCCACAATTTTGCTTTAAACTCAGGACGGGTACGCAAAAGATCCAAACGCTTTAAAGCACCCTTTACTAATTGCATTTGTAGGGACTTGGCAAACATTTGCGATCGCATGTTGTACTTTAAGTAGTCAATGATTTCTTTATCTGCAGCTACAAAAGCTCCAGTAGACGCCATTGACTTGGCAAAAGTTGCAAAATAAACATCTATTTCATCTTGAACACCTTGTTCGTTTCCAGCTCCTTTACCATTTTTTCCTAAGGTTCCAAAACCATGTGCATCATCTACTAAAAAGCGGAAGTTGTATTGCTTTTTAAGTGCGGCGATTTCTTTCAATTTCCCTTGCTCTCCTCGCATACCAAAAACACCTTCCGAAATAACAAGTATTCCTCCACCTGTTTGTTCTGCAACTTTGGTTGCGCGTTGTAGGTTCTTTTCAAGGCTTTCTACATCGTTGTGCTTGTAGGTAAAACGCTTTCCTAAGTGTAATCGAACACCATCAACTATACAAGCATGTGCATCTACGTCGTAAACGATCACATCATCCTTACCCACTAGGGTATCAACCGTAGAAAGGATGCCTTGGTACCCAAAATTGAGCAGGTAAGATGCTTCTTTATCCACAAAGTCTGCAAGCTCGTTTTCAAGTTGTTCGTGCAGTCCAGTATGACCGGACATCATTCTGGCCCCCATTGGATAGGCAGCCCCATAATCAGCTGCTGCTTCAGCATCAACTTTGCGTATCTCGGGAAGGTTTGCTAGCCCTAAATAGTCATTAACACTCCATGTAATTACTTCTTTACCCTTGAATTTCATTCGGTTGGAAATAGGTCCTTCGAGCTTTGGAAAGACAAAATAACCTTCAGCCTGCGAAGCCCATTTTCCCAACGGCCCTTTATTCTCATGTATTCTCTCAAATAAATCTCTCATTTCTCAGAAGCTTGATCGTTTATGTATTCAATATTTTGCTGTGATTCATTATCCGTATCAAAAAAGCCTTGTTCTGCCATCCAATCTTCACTATAAATCTTACTCATATATCGGGATCCGTGATCTGGGAATATGATAACTACAACACTGTCTTTTTGAAAATAGTTTTTCTCTGCGAGCTGGTGAACAGCCTGCATGGCAGCACCCGAGGTATACCCTACAAACATTCCTTCGGAACGTGTGATACTTCTCGCACGGTGTGCACTTTCCTCGTCAGTCACTTTTTCAAATTGATCAATAAGATCAAAATGAGTGGCTGTAGGAATTAAATTTTTCCCCAAACCTTCGATACGGTAAGGGTAAATTTCATTGGGGTCTAACTCTTGAGTTTCATGATATTTCTTAAGTACAGACCCATAGGCGTCTACTCCTATTATCTGAATATCAGGATTTTGTTCTTTTAAATATTTAGCACAACCCGAAATTGTTCCCCCTGTACCGCTACTGGCAACCAAGTGAGTGATTTTTCCTTCAGTTTGTTTCCATATCTCAGGTCCTGTGGAGCGGTAATGAGCATCTACATTAAGTTCGTTAAAGTATTGGTTAATATAAACCGACTCCTTAATCTCTCCATGAAGTCTTTTAGCGACCTCATAATAGGATCTGGGATCGTCTGTAGGAACGTTTGCAGGGCAAACATGCACTTGAGCCCCCATAGAACTCAACATATTTATTTTATCTTTTGAAGATTTTGAGCTTACTGCTAGTATACAATCGTAGCCCTTAATCATAGAAACCATTGCCAAACTAAAGCCAGTAGTCCCTGAAGTAGTTTCAATAACAGTGTCTCCAGGCTTAAGAATGCCTCTGCGTTCTGCTTCTTCTAATATATGAATTGCTATTCTGTCCTTATTTGAATGACCTGGATTGAACGCTTCTAACTTAGCAAAAAACTCACCGCTGTAATCCATTACGCTATTGTTTAGCTTGATTAGTGGTGTGTTACCTATCAACTCTATTATACTTTGATAGGTATTCAATGATTGGTTCATATTTAGTTTCTAATAAGGTGTTGCAAATTTAATAAAAAAAATTAGTCTAGCTTTCCTTCG
>JAYPMN010000085.1:0-7013 GCA_038129925.1 Flavobacteriaceae bacterium | reverse complement strand
TCTCTTTTATTGTCGCGGTCTTTAATTGTTTCTCTTTTGTCGTAAAGTTTTTTTCCTTTAGCCAGTGCGATCCTAAGTTTGGCGAATCCTTTGTCTGTGATAAATAAACGTATAGGTACTATGGTCAAACCGGTATTTTGAACTTCCCGATGTAGCTTTTTAAGCTCTTTTTTATTGAGTAAAAGCTTGCGCTGTGCTTTTGGTCGATGATTGTAACGGGTTCCAAAAGCGTATTCTTCTATATGCATATTGACCGTAAACAATTCACCGCGTTCGTTGAATTCACAAAAACTTTCGGCAATGGAAGCCTTGCTGTTCCGGATCGATTTTATCTCTGTTCCTGTCAGTACGATACCCGCTGTGTATTCTTCTAATAGCTCATACTCAAAACGCGCCTTTTTATTTTTTATGTGAATTTCTTTTTGCACCCTACAAATGTAGCACTAATCCTTTTAGGAGGATGCTTCACTGTTCCTAAAAACAAATTGTTGATCAAAATAGTCAACGATTATCGGCTGACTTTTATCCAGTTTGTCTCCGAGCAAATCCTTACTCAATGGGTTGAGTATCTGCTGTTGCAGCACTCTTTTTACCGGTCTGCCTCCGTAATGAGGATCAAAGCCTAGTTTTGCCAATTGATTTACACCCTCCTCGGAAGCGTGAATGCTGACTCCTTGGCTTTCAAGTCGTTTTGCAATAAGATTGAACTGTAGCTTGACGATTTGCTTGATTTCCTTTTGAGTAAGGGGCGAAAACAGCACGATATCGTCAATTCGATTTAAAAATTCGGGGCGAATCTGTATTTTGAGCAGTTTCATCACCTGCGCTTTGGCAGCTTTTTCAGCTTCTTCGAATTCAGGATTGGATTCAAAAGCTGCCTGTATCTCCTGACTTCCCAAGTTGCTAGTCATGATGATAAGGGTGTTTCTAAAATCTGCCAGACGCCCCTTGTTATCGGTCAATCGGCCTTCATCCAGCACTTGTAATAGTAGGTTAAAGGTGTCGGGATGGGCTTTTTCAATTTCATCAAGAAGGACCACAGAATAAGGCTTTCTTCGAACAGCCTCTGTCAGTTGTCCACCTTCCTCATAACCGACATAGCCTGGAGGGGCACCTACCAATCGACTTACGGCGTTGCGTTCTTGGTATTCGCTCATATCGAAACGAGTGATGTTATTTTCATCGTCAAATAACACCTCTGCAAGGGCTTTGGCGAGTTCGGTTTTTCCAACACCTGTAGTTCCCAAAAATAAAAAGCTACCAATGGGTCGGTTGCTGTCTTGTAAACCTGCCCTGCTTCTTCTGATGGCATCACTTACAGCTGTCACAGCTTTTTCCTGACCGATGAGGCGTTGGTGCAATACTTCTTCGAGTTTTAGCAGCTTTTCTTTATCTGTTTGCAACATTTTACTCACAGGAACCCCGGTCCATTTGGCGACAACTTCTGCGATATCGTCATAGGTAACTTCTTCCTTAATCAAACTTTCTTCCGATTGGTTTTTAGCTAGAGTCTCTTGAAGCTTTTGAATTTTTTTCTCCGATTCCTGCAGTTTAGCGTATCGGATTTCAGCTACTGTTCCATAATCACCCTCACGTTCCGCCCGATCTGCCTGTGCCTTAAGATTTTCAATCTCAATTTTTGTTTGCTGTATGTTATCTACAACTTCTTTTTCCTGGCTCCAACGGACAAAAAGGGTTTTGCGTTCTTCTTTTAAAACGCTCAATTCCAGATTAAGTTTTTTGATCTTTTCCTGATCTTTTTCCCTTTTGATGGCGACCAGCTCAATTTCAATCTGACTAATTTTACGATCTAGTGTATCGAGTTCTTCAGGCTTGGAATTGATTTCCATACGCAACTTAGAGGCCGCTTCATCCATCAGGTCAATAGCTTTGTCTGGTAAAAAACGATTGGTAATGTAGCGGTTAGAAAGAGCTACCGCGCCAATTATTGCCTCATCTTTAATTCTGACCTTGTGGTGTGCCTCGTATTTTTCTTTTATCCCTCTTAATATGGAAATTGCACTTTCAATATCGGGTTCATCTACCATTACTTTTTGAAAACGGCGTTCTAGGGCTTTGTCTTTTTCAAAGTATTTTTGGTATTCGTCCAGGGTGGTTGCACCTATGGCGCGCAATTCACCTCTTGCCAAAGCAGGCTTTAAAATATTGGCAGCATCCATGGCTCCTTCGCCACCTCCGGCACCAACTAGCGTGTGAATTTCATCGATAAACAAGACCAAGTCTCCTGCACTTTGGGTGACTTCCTTGATGACGCTTTTTAAACGTTCTTCAAACTCTCCTTTGTATTTAGCACCCGCAATCAAGGCACCCATATCAAGGGCTAAAATTTGTTTATCTTTTAAATTTTCAGGGACATCACCTTCAATAATTCTATGCGCCAATCCCTCGGCTATGGCGGTCTTACCTGTACCGGGTTCACCGACCAATATGGGGTTATTTTTGGTTCGCCTACTCAAAATCTGAAGCAATCTGCGAATTTCCTCGTCTCGACCGATAACTGGGTCTAATTTTCCGTCTATTGCTAGCTGATTGAGGTTTTTAGCGTATTTTTCTAGGGCGTTATAATTCTGCTCCGCAGATGCTGAAGTGATTTTCTCTCCCTTTCGCAATTCATTTATCACTTCTGTTAGGTTTGATTTTGTAATTCCTTGGTCTTGAAGGATTTTTGGCACTGTACTTTTAGATTCAAACAAGGCGATGAGTAAATGCTCTGTAGCAACGTATTCGTCTTTTTGCTTTTTGGCAATGGTAATTGCATTCATTAATGTTTGCGAAGCTTTTTGGGAAAGCATTTGATTCCCTCCATTGACTTTAGGAAAACTTTTTAGTGCACTTTCGTTCAATTGTTTTAAAAGCGCAGTATTGACATTGAGTTTAGAAAAGAGAAAAGGGATTACATTGTCATCGGTTTCAAGTATGCCTTGAAATAAATGTTCGTTTTCAATTTGTTGGTGCTTGTTTTCAAATGCCCATTGCTGTGCAAATTGAACACTTTCTTGAGCTTTGGTGGTAAGATTATTCAGATTCATAGCAATTTTTTTACTTACGACTTCAAAAGCTATTCCATTGATATTCAGATGACTAAATGACAGTCTTTCAAATACTTTTAGAGTCAATTTGACACTTTAATCACTTTTTTATTCCCTCAATAGTTGAAGCTAAAATGTCTGTATAATGAGTTCTTTTGGGTTGGTCCGTCAGATGGGTTTAGTGGATTCTTTAATTCTTGTTAATTACTTGTTTAAAATAATCTCTTAAATACAAAAATATATGAGCACTTAGAGGTATTAATATTTAATTTAGCATAATCAATTATCTATTTTATGACCTTACAAGACACAGAAGTATTTGATTTAATAAAGGAAGAAGAGCAACGTCAATTAAAGGGAATTGAATTAATAGCCTCAGAAAACTTTACCAGTCCAGCAGTTATGGAAGCTACCGGTTCTGTATTGACCAATAAATATGCCGAGGGTTATCCAGGCAAGCGTTATTACGGAGGTTGTGAAGTAGTGGATGAAGTGGAGCGAATAGCAATAGAGCGCGCCAAAGAACTTTTTGGAGCAGCATATGCCAATGTACAACCTCACTCAGGTTCTCAGGCAAATACAGCTGTATTTCACGCTTTTTTAAAGCCTGGAGATAAAATATTAGGTTTTGATCTTTCACACGGAGGACATTTGACTCACGGTTCACCAGTTAATTTTTCAGGACGCCTTTACGAAGCTCATTTTTACGGAGTAGAGGAGGACACCGGACGTTTGGATTACGACCATATTTTAAAAATTGCTCAAGAAGTAAAACCTCAGATGCTGATTGCAGGAGCCTCTGCTTATTCTAGAGATATTGATTTTTCAAAGTTCCGTGAGATCGCAGATGCAGTGGGAGCGTTTTTGCTCGCTGATATTTCCCATCCCTCAGGGATGATTGCTACGGGTATGTTGAGCAACCCCATACCGCACTGCCATGTAGTTACGACTACAACTCATAAAACCTTAAGAGGTCCGCGCGGTGGCTTGATCTTAATGGGAGAAGATTTTGACAATCCTTTTGGATTGACCTTAAAAAATGGTAATCTTCAAAAAATGTCACATTTATTGAATATGGCTGTTTTTCCAGGTAACCAAGGTGGTCCTTTAATGCACGTGATTGCAGGGAAGGCCGTAGCATTTCAAGAAGCTTTAGCCCCCTCTTTTAAATCCTATATGAAGCAGGTCAGAAAGAATGCCCAAGCCATGGCAGCTGCCTTTGTCGCCAAAGGGTATCACTTGATTTCTGGAGGAACAGATAACCACATGATGTTGATCGACTTGCGCAATAAAAACATCACGGGTAAAGACGCTGAAAAGGCTTTGGTAAGCGCTGAAATTACTGCCAATAAAAACATGGTTCCTTTTGACGATAAATCTCCTTTTGTGACCTCAGGAATTCGCGTTGGGGCAGCAGCCATTACGACACGGGGACTTAAAGAAACTGAAATGGCAACCATTGTAGATTTTATCGACAGAGTCATTCAAAACCATGATAACGAAGCTGAACTTCAAGCCGTGGCTCAAGAGGTTCATTCCTTGATGGAAAGAAGACCCTTGTTTGTGGCTTAGATTTTACTCAAAGAGCTCCAATATACTATCGGGAATCAACTCAGGTTTTTGGTTAATTGGATTAATATAGCACCATTGGGTATTGCAAACAGCAAGTAGTTTTTGCTCAGCATTAATAATTTCAACGATGCGTTCTGACAACACTCCACGACTTTGTTTGACATGGGTTTTAAGTGTGAGCGTATCACCCATAATTGCAGCTTGTTTATATATGATGGAGTGGCTTCGTACTACCCAGACCCCTAAAGGCTTGTCTATATTTTGAATCAATGCCTCCCAATGGTTGTGGGCGGCGTCTTGTACCCAAAAGAGGTATTGAACATTATTGACATGACCTAAGGCATCAATATGCTCGGGAAGGACCTCGGTGGTCATGCTATACGACTTCATTCTTTAGGGAAGATTTCTACTTCGAATAGCTTGTCCCAGTTTTTTCCAGTCACAAAAAATGTTTTTCGAACGGGATGATAGGCAATTCCATTAAATACATTGAGTTCTTGATGCTGGGTAACTTTTTCTTTTAGCCCTGAAAAATCAACAACACCTTCTACTGCACCACTTTTAGGGTCTATGATCACCACCACATCTTTCTGAAATTGGTAGGTGTTGGCATAGATTTTTCCATCAACCCATTCCAGTTCATTAAGGTTTTTTAAAGCGGTTTTATGGGTCATGACCTGTATATTTCCACGCTCTTTATACGTTTGCCCGTCCAAGGTCCAAATTCTGTTGCTCCCGTCTGATTTATAGAGATCATTGCCGTCATTACACAATCCCCAGCCTTCTTGACTGGCTTCAAACGGAAATGATTTTTGCATTTCCAGACGTTGTTTATCATAAACAAAACCCTGCTTGGCCTTCCAAGTGAGTTGTATGACTTTATCGTCCAATACTGTCAAACCCTCACCGAAATAAGCAGCATCCAAAGGTTTGTTTGTGGTGGGTTTCCCTGTTTGGTAATCTACCAACCTCAGACTAGACTTACCGTTAAGTCCTGTACTTTCGTATAAAAGTTCGCCGTCAAATTCCAATCCTTGTGTATAGGCTTTGATATCGTGAGGATAACTGTTTAATATCTCATAGGTATATAAAACTGGAGATTTGGGAGCGAGTAGGGTAAGGGTTGTAGTAGTTTCAAAGGCCTGGTCTCCTTGACTGATTAATGCTTTTAGAGTGTGTATTCCCAGAGGCTCATCGCTAAAGCTGTGGTTGGCTTCTATAGGTTGATCGTTTAAAAAGTAAGCCACAGTTGTACCTTCCAGTGTTTTATTTAGTTTGAGGTCAAGAGTATCTCCCCAAGTGGCTTGATTTCCTTTGAGGCCAGTTTTAATTTTAACATTGGGAGTATTCGGTCCTCCACATTTCATCAAAAAGAGGATAAAGGTGAAATAAACAAAGCTTTTCATGGGCAAATGGCGCTTGAATTATTAAGAATGATTCATTTCAAAATTAAGCAATTAAAATGATTGTTGAACTCATTTGAAGGGCTTATATTTGTCGCGGGCAAGTCCTACACAACCAGCTCCTGCTGAATCCCCCAGGGCGGGAACGCAGCAAGGGTAGGCGGTCGTAGCGGTGTGATGTGGGTCGCTTGCCCATTTTTAATCAACAGCAAATGTCTAAAGTCGTGTTAATTAGCGGTGCTTCCTCAGGCCTTGGTTTGGCCACCGCTCTTTACTTGCATGAAAAAAACTATACGGTTTTTGGAACCAGTCGCAAGCCCGAACAATACCAAGAGCAGTATCCCTTTACTTTTTTAGCCTTGGAAAATTCGGACGCTGAAAGCATTCAAAACTGTGTTGCTGCCGTACTCGATCAGGCCGGCCGATTGGATGTTTTGATCAATAACGCTGGAGTGGGGATCACGGGACCCATGGAGGAAATTGAATTGTCGGCTGTCCAACAACATTTTGAGGTCAATTGTTTTGGTCCGCTGCAACTTACACAAGCGGTACTTCCTCAAATGCGTAAACAACAAGAAGGACTGATCGTCAACATTACTTCCATAGCTGCTGATATGGGATTGCCGTTTCGCGGACCCTATTCTGCAGCAAAAGGTGCTCTAGAACGAATGGCCGAAGCTTTGCGTATGGAGACTAGAGCCTTTGGAATTCGGATTTGCAATCTGGCTCCGGGTGACTTTGTATCCAATATTGCAGAGCGTAGGCATTACGCCAAACTAAAAGAAGACTCTCCCTATTACAAAACTTACGAATTCAGCTTGGAGCAGATGAACGAACACGTTGATAACGGCATCGATCCAAAAGAAATTGCCCACCAGCTGGAAGCTCTAATCCACAATCCAAATCCCAAAGTACGCTATAAAGTAGGGGCTTCTTTACAAAAACTCTCAGGGATTTTAAAAAGCCTGCTCCCAAGTCGTATCTTTGA
>JAYPMN010000084.1:0-7023 GCA_038129925.1 Flavobacteriaceae bacterium | reverse complement strand
GTATTTGCTAACATTCCAACTGCTGCAATTGCAATACCGTAAAGGCCTGCAAAATAATGTGAAACCAAAATCGCTCCCGCAATTAAGATAATAGGAACTGCTGTTGACATCATTCCTACTCCTAAACCAGCGATAATGTTTGTAGCTGCTCCAGTTTCTGATTGCTTTACAATAGAATTCACAGGTTTAGTTCCTGTACCTGTGTAATATTCAGTTACTTTACCTACAGCCAATCCGGCAACGAGTCCAGCTATGGTAGCATAAAAAACTCCCATCGCTCCTGAAGGTAAACCTTCAACACTCTCGGGAATAAATGCGTTTATTAAAAAATATGAGGCGATAAGCATCAATCCAGCAGAACCAAATTCTCCCAAGTTTAATGCCGCATGTGGAGAACCTCCTTCTTTAACTCGTACAAAGAATGTTCCGATAATGGACATTAGGATTCCTGCTGCGGCTAACGCTAAAGGAAGATAAACAGCACCTAAACCGTCAAACTCAGGAGTTACGATTAATGCCCCCAATACCATGGTTCCGATAATTGAACCTACATAAGATTCAAAAAGGTCAGCTCCCATACCGGCAACATCCCCTACATTATCACCTACGTTATCTGCAATGGTTGCAGGGTTTAAGGGGTGATCTTCTGGAATACCTGCTTCTACTTTTCCTACTAGATCAGCTCCTACATCAGCAGCTTTGGTGTAAATACCACCACCCACACGTGCAAACAATGCTATGGATGAGGCTCCAAGCGAAAATCCAGAAAGTACATTAAGAACTTCTGTGATCTCCCAACCTTGGCCGCTATAGATGGCAAACAAACTGCTTAGACCTAATACACCTAATCCGACAACACCCAATCCCATTACCGCTCCTCCGGCAAAAGCGACTTCTAGTGCTTTCCCTAAAGATGTTCTGGCAGCATTGGTCGTTCTAACATTTGCTTTAGTAGCTACTTTCATTCCGATAAATCCAGCCAGTGCAGAACAGATCGCCCCTACAATAAAGGACACTGCTACCATACCGTTGGACCCAGCTTCTGCCTGTCCTTTAAAGAATAAAAGGATTGCAACTGCAACTACAAAAATGGATAAGATTTTATATTCCGCTTTTAAGAAGGACATTGCCCCGTCAGCAATATTTTTAGCTATTCGAGCCATTTTCTCATTTCCAACTTCTTGCTTAGAGACCCAATTGTTTTTAATAAATACAAAGAGAAGCGCTAAAACTCCAAAAGCAGGTAAAAATTGAATGATTAGTTCCATCGTGATTATTTATGATTAGTTTGTGATTTTCGTGGGTAAAAGTAGTAAAACAATGCTGAATTCAAAACCTCAGTAATAATCTATTTGGCAAGGAAGAAAACAGCAATTGACTACTCTTCGGTTTAAAATTATTTATAAAGTACTTTTTTGATTGATTTTACAACATCTTTCGCATTGGGCAACCATTCTTTTAACAGTACTGGTGAGTAGGGAGCAGGGGTGTCAGCTGTATTGATTTTTTCAACAGGTGCATCCAAGTAATCAAAGATTTCACTTTGAACCTGATAGGTGATTTCAGTTGCAATATTTCCAAATGGCCAAGACTCTTCGAGTATTACAAGGCGGTTGGTTTTTTTGACTGATTCAAAAATAGTCTGATAGTCCATCGGTCTGATGGTTCTCAAATCGATGACTTCACAGTCAATGTTTTCTTCTGCGAGAATTTCAGCAGCTATCAAGGCTTCTTTTAAGATTTTTCCAAAAGAAACTAAAGTGACGTCTTTGCCCTCACGCTTGATATCAGCAACTCCTATGGGTAAAGTGTATTCTCCTTCTGGTACTTCTCCCTTATCCCCATACATTTGTTCAGACTCCATAAAAATGACAGGGTCGTTATCTCTAATGGCCGATTTTAAGAGTCCCTTTGCATCATAAGGGTTTGAAGGCACAATTACTTTTAAACCTGGGCAATTTGCATACCAGCTTTCAAAAGCTTGAGAATGGGTTGCAGCCAACTGACCCGCAGAACCTGTAGGACCCCTGAAGACAATAGGGCAAGGGAATTGTCCACCAGACATTTGTCTAATTTTAGCTGCGTTATTAATGATTTGATCAATTCCTACCAAAGCAAAATTAAAGGTCATAAATTCGATTATAGGACGATTACCCGTCATGGTAGATCCTACTCCTATACCTGAAAAACCTGCTTCTGAAATTGGAGTATCGATTACTCTTTTTTCTCCAAATTCATCAAGCATTCCTTTTGAGGCCTTGTAAGCTCCATTGTACTCCGCTACTTCCTCACCCATCAAGTAGATAGTTTCATCCCTCCGCATCTCTTCGCTCATCGCCTCTGCAATGGCCTGTCTAAATTGTATGGTTTTCATGTATTCGATATCATTGAGGCGCAAATTTAATCAATAATTATCTATTTGCTTTACTCAATAAACAAGGAAAATAAGCGTTAAAAAAAAATAGTTCACAATTTTTTTAAAAAAGAGTGTACTAAAAACATAATTTTGATCTTATGAAACTGATACAAATGACGGTAAAAGGGATCTCCTATAGCGAAACGCAAACAGGAGCCTATGCCCTGATTTTGAGTGAAAATGAAGGTGATAGAAAACTACCTGTAATCATCGGAGGTTTTGAAGCGCAGTCAATTGCCATTGCTTTAGAGCAAGAGGTCAAGCCCAGCAGACCATTGACTCACGATCTATTTAAAAGTTTTGGTGAGCGTTTTGAAATAATCGTAAAACAGGTCATTATCCATAAACTAGTAGACGGTATATTTTATGCCAGTCTAATTTGTGAACGTGATAAAATCGAGGAAATCATTGATTCTCGTACTTCAGATGCTATCGCCCTAGCCTTGCGATACGATGCTCCCATATACACCTATGACTCCATTTTGAAAAAGGCTGGCTTTACCGCTGCTGTATCTTCTGGTGAGAAAAAATTATCCGAAGACAATTGGATTCAGAACTTTGTGACTGAACAAAGTAAAAAAACCATCACCAATGAGGAACTTAGCGAACTTTCTATAAAAAAACTCAGAGATCTTCTTAGCACACTTGTACTTCAAGAAAACTACGAAAAGGCAGCTCGAGTAAGGGATGAGCTCTCCAAAAGAAAAAGCTAAACTGCTTTGTTAATTTTTTTTGAACAATTTTTTTAAAAGTCAGACTTTCATTCTTTGAATTGCAGCTATTTTTGATTAATACTATTCCTATGAACGAATGAAACAATATTTAGACTTACTGCAACATATCGATACCCATGGGGTTGAGAAAACCGATCGTACTGGAACTGGAACTAAAAGCGTTTTTGGATATCAAATGCGGTTTAACCTGGCGGAGGGTTTTCCCTTGGTAACAACCAAAAAAATCCATTTAAAGTCTTTAGTACACGAATTACTTTGGTTTTTAAAAGGATCGACCAATATCGAATACCTTCAAGAAAATGGTGTTAGGATTTGGAACGAATGGGCAGATGAAAATGGAAACTTAGGTCCTGTTTACGGTCACCAATGGAGAAACTGGAACAGTGAAGGTATTGACCAAATTCAGGGTATTATTGAAACCCTAAAGACCAATCCAGATAGTCGCAGGATGCTTATTTCAGCTTGGAACCCCAGTGTGCTTCCGGATACCAATGTTTCGTTTTCTGAAAACGTAAGCAACAACAAAGCTGCGCTTCCTCCTTGTCATGCATTTTTTCAATTTTATGTCGCAGATAATAAGCTTTCTTGCCAGTTGTACCAACGCAGTGCAGATGTGTTTCTAGGTGTTCCTTTTAATATCGGTTCATATGCCCTTTTGACAATGATGGTTGCGCAAGTTTGTGGATTTGAAGCTGGTGATTTTGTTCACACCTTCGGTGATGTTCACATATACTCCAATCATCAAGAGCAAATTAAGGAACAATTATCACGATCTCCTAAACCTTTACCCACCATGAAACTCAATCCAGAAATCAAAAATATATTTGATTTTACATACGAAGATTTTAAGCTTTTAAACTACGATCCACATCCCTTAATTAAAGGGAAGGTGGCTATTTAGCTCCCTAAAGGACCTTAAAGTTCTTAGCAACTTTTTCAAGTCTTTTTCTGTATTGTAAAAATGAAAGGAAACACGCACACCGGAACCTCGCTGTACGCACCGGATATTGTTTTTTTGAAGAAAGGTAAATAGTTTTTGCCCTCCACTAATATTAAAAATTGAACTGTGAAATGTTCGCTCTCCTACCCATTGGGGTAAAAATTCATCTGCTATCAACTGGTTTTTTGCTTCTTCACTCAAAGCCGCTTTTTCTTCAACTAAGGATTGAAAGTCGTTTTGAAACAATTCTCGAATTGCAAAATCTAGACTAGCCATGCCTAGTATATTGAAATGTCCATTAAAAAAACGCTCTCTAATTGATTCAACTTTTTGGCTTGTCATTGCAACAAAAGCTTTTGAAAGCATAACTATACCGTTGCCAAAACCTCCGAGTAGCCATTTATATCCGCTGCCAGCAACTAAATCAAATGGAGATTTATCAAAATGAAATGGATGAGCCCCTAAAAATTGAGTTCCATCGCCAATGATGATCAAACTAGGGTACTCCTTTTTTATACGAAATAAATACTCTTGATCGATCAATAAACCAGAAGTATACTGCACTATACTCAAGGCCAAAACTTCAAACTTCTCCGATTTTAATTTTTCTTTAATAGCATCCTCTATCTGCGATTGCATGGCAATTTTAGCACTATCAAAACCTTCTTCCTTAAATGCATCAGTCAAAGAGGGATAATCTTCTTCGATCAATAATACCTTCATTTTTTTGGGTAAAAAAGAGAGTGCTGTTCGGATTCCAGCAGAAAAATTTGAGGTGCCAAAGCAGCGGTCAGGAGTTAGACCGAAGAATGATGCAAAATGTTGATGCATAGAATCCAAGTCATCGTAGGCTTTCATCTTGTATTGGTCTCCCCCATTTTTGAGGTAGAACTCTTCGTGTAATCTTCTAAATTCAGCTAATTGATTGGACATCAAACCCACATAAGCAGTATTGAGGTAGGTTGTATTTGTTAATAAGGGATAGTACGCTTTTATCATGAGTTGAAGAGAAAGTGTATTTTAGCTTCAAAATTAATCTTTTAGTAGGATGAGTGTATCGAAATCTTCAAAAGAAATTACTTTGATCGCTGCGGTATCAGAAAACAATGCCCTTGGGAAAGACAACAAACTCATTTGGCATCTTTCTGAAGATTTAAAACGTTTTAAACGGTTGACTCAAGGTCATGCCATTATCATGGGGAGAAAAACTTTTGAATCCATGCCAAGAGCTTTGCCCAATAGAAAAAACATAGTACTTACTTACAACAAGGACTACCAGGCTAAAGATGCTTGGGTGGCTCATTCAATTGAAGAAGCATTGAATATGACTGACGGAGATAATCAACCCTTTATTATTGGAGGTGGAGAAGTTTACAAACTGTTTCTTTCTATAGCAGATAAAATTGAACTTACTCGTGTACACAGTACCTTTGAAGCAGATGTATTTTTCCCTGTTGTTGATTCTACTCAATGGGATTTAATTGAAGAAGAAAAGCATTTCAGTTCATCTGATCAGCCTTACGATTATTCCTATTTTACTTATAAAAAGAAGACTCAATGAACGCATTTGTTTTTCCAGGGCAAGGAGCCCAATTCCCAGGTATGGGAAAAGATCTTTTTGAGAGCAGCGCTATAGCAAAAGAACGATTTGCTCAAGCTAACGAAATTCTGGGTTTTAAAATCACTGAAATCATGTTTGGTGAGGATGCCGAAGCACTAAAACAAACCGAGGTAACTCAACCTGCCATTTTTTTACATTCAATCATTTTAAGTGAGGTCATGGGCGACCGCTTTCAGCCTGAGATGGTTGCTGGACATTCTCTTGGTGAGTTTTCCGCCCTAGTAGCAGCTCGTGTATTCAGTTTTGAAGAAGGTTTATCCCTCGTTAGCGAACGTGCTTTAGCCATGCAAGCAGCATGTGATGAAGCACCTGGGACTATGGCTGCAATTCTAGGTTTGGATGATGAAAAGGTTGAGTCCATATGTGAATCTACTCCAGGAGTTGTCATTCCAGCCAATTACAATTGCCCAGGACAGTTAGTGATTTCTGGAGCTGTTGATGCTGTTGAAAATGCTTGTGAAGCTTTTAAAGAAGCAGGTGCCCGACGTGCCCTATTACTGCCTGTGGGTGGAGCTTTTCACTCTCCTTTGATGGAGCCAGCCAAAACCCGTTTGGCAAAAGCAATTGAAAATACCACGTTCAATACCCCTAGCTGTGCTGTATATCAAAATGTGACTGCAAAAGGAACTTTAGAGGCTGATATTATTAAGTCAAATTTAGTAGCACAAATTACTGCTCCAGTACGCTGGACCCAAAGTGTTCAGCAAATGATTGCTGACGGAGCCTCGCATTTTACTGAAGTTGGCCCTGGAAAAGTACTTCAAGGGTTGGTCAAAAAAATAGATCGCAATATAGAAACAACATCAGGGAGCTAAAGCCTAATTTTTGTAAACAGTACCGTTTTTCATAACAAAACTCACATTTGTCAATGTGGAAATTTTATCCTCTGGATTTTCATCTGTAGCTATTATATCTGCAAAATAACCTGATTTTAATTGTCCTAACTGATCGGCTTCATCCAATAAATTAGCATTAACATAAGTTGCTAGGTGCAGTGCCTCGCTGATTGGCATACCCACCTCATTCATATAAATAAATTCCTTGGCATTATCTCCGTGAGGATAAACTCCAGCATCTGTTCCAAAAGCAAGTGGTACTCCAAATTCATAAGCCTTTTTAAATGTATTCTGAATCTGTGCTCCGATTTCAATTGCTTTAGGAACTATAATAGCAGGATAAGAACCTGGTATCTTTGCTTGTTTAGCTACAAATTTTCCTGCTGAAATGGTTGCAACTAAATAGGCGTCTTTTGCTTTCATCAATTCCATGGTTCGTTCTTCGATCATTGTGCCGTGTTCAATCGTCTTTACAC
>JAYPMN010000083.1:0-7075 GCA_038129925.1 Flavobacteriaceae bacterium | reverse complement strand
CAAATTGGTCGAGGTAAAATTAAAATGTACAACCGTCACGAAATGATGGATCTTGTTTTGGTTGATGGAAAAGCGAGAGGGATTATTGCTCGAAATTTAGTAAATGGAAAGCTAGAGCGCCACAGTGCACATGCCGTAGTAATTGCCTCAGGAGGTTATGGAAATGTATTTTTCCTTTCTACCAATGCTATGGGGAGTAATGTTTCTGCTGCTTGGAAGATTCATAAAAAAGGAGCACATTTTGCTAACCCTTGCTTTACTCAGATTCACCCTACCTGTATTCCAGTTTCTGGCGAGCATCAATCTAAATTGACCTTGATGTCTGAATCTTTACGAAATGACGGAAGAATTTGGGTGCCAAAAAAATTAGATGATGTCAAAGCCATACGTGAAGGAAATTTAAAGCCTACAGAAATTGCAGAAGAAGATCGCGACTATTATTTAGAGAGACGCTATCCTGCTTTTGGAAACCTTGTACCTCGTGACGTAGCTTCCCGTGCTGCAAAAGAACGCTGCGACGAAGGTTATGGAGTAAATAAAACAGGTGAAGCGGTCTATTTAGATTTTGCTGCCTCCATAGAACGTTATGGTAAAGAACAAGCACATGTTAAAGGTCTCGATGAAAACGATGCAGCCCTGGTCAAAAAGTTAGGGCAGAATGTGGTTCGTGCCAAGTACGGCAATCTTTTCCAGATGTATGAAAAAATAGTAGATCAAAACCCTTATGAAACCCCTATGATGATCTATCCAGCGGTACACTATACCATGGGAGGTGTTTGGGTAGATTACAATCTGATGACTTCTATCCCCGGATGCTATGCCATAGGTGAGGCAAATTTCTCGGATCACGGGGCAAACCGATTGGGAGCTTCAGCATTAATGCAAGGTCTTGCTGACGGCTATTTTGTTTTACCCTACACTATTGGAGATTATCTTGCAGGGGATATTCGTACTGGAGCTATTGACACTGACCTTCCTGAATTCGAAAAAGCAGAGGCTTCAGTAAAAGCACAATTAGATGCTTTTGTAAAAAATCAAGGAACCCACACTGTAGATTATTTCCACAAAAAATTGGGTAAAATTATGTGGGATAAATGTGGGATGTCACGAAATGTAAAAGGTCTTAAAGAAGCGATTTCGGAGATCAAAGCTCTAAGAGAAGAATTTTATAAAAATGTAAAAGTCCCCGGCACAACCACAGAGTTCAATCCAGAACTAGCAAAGGCAGCTAGAGTGGCTGACTTTCTTGAGTTAGGTGAATTATTTGCTAAAGACGCATTAGAACGCAACGAATCTTGTGGTGGACACTTTAGAGAAGAGTCGCAAACTCCTGAAGGAGAAGCACTAAGAGATGATGAAAACTTTACCTTTGTTTCCGCTTGGGAATACAAAGGAGAACCTTCAAAAGCGAAATTACATAAGGAGCAATTGGACTATGAAGAAATTGAAGTAAAAACACGATCTTATAAATAGAATGATGAATCTGACACTAAAAGTTTGGCGACAAGCCAATGCAGACGCAAAAGGAAAAATGGAAACCTACCAAATGAGTGAGGTATCACCTGACATGTCTTTTCTCGAAATGATGGATGTGCTCAATGAAGAGTTAATCAAAAAAGGAATTGATCCTGTCGCTTTTGACCACGACTGCCGTGAGGGTATTTGTGGAATGTGTTCTATGTTTATTAATGGCGAAGCACATGGACCTGATCGTTTGATTACTACCTGTCAATTGCACATGCGAAAATTTAAAGACGGAGATACCATTACCATAGAACCGTTTAGAGCGAAGGCTTTTCCAGTCATTAAAGACCTTACTGTTGATCGTTCTTCTTTTGATCGAATTCAACAGGCTGGTGGTTTTGTAAGTGTCAATACTTCTGGAAATACTCAGGATGCGAATGCTATTCCTATTGATAAACACGATGCGGATAAAGCTTTTGACGCTGCTGCTTGTATCGGTTGTGGTGCCTGCGTAGCAACTTGTAAAAATGCTTCTGCCATGCTATTTGTCTCGGCAAAAGTCTCACAATACGCTTTGCTTCCCCAAGGGAAAGTTGAAGCCACCGACCGCGTATTGAATATGGTAAATCAAATGGATGAAGAAGGCTTCGGAAATTGCACCAACACTGGAGCGTGTGAAGTAGAATGCCCTAAAGGGATATCACTAGAAAATATCGCTCGCATGAACCGCGAATACCTGTATGCGAGTTTAAAGGGGTAATGCCTTTTCAAAACTTATAGACCATTCCGTAATTTAACGTTCGGTTTTTACATAGTCTTTCCGTTTCTGAACCATCATAAGTATCTGCGTTATTGAAATTGAGTAGACCGTAATTGGTAATTGGACCGCCTAAAATAGTGGCACAACAAGAAAAGAATAAGTCAACAAGAAGGATTGCGGTATGTTTAATTGATTTTTCATGGGTTTAATTTTAAAATTAAATCAAGATTTAGGTAAGTATACGTATCGTACTTATCAGTAACAGAAACTAAATTAGTGAATTCCTATTATATTCGATAAGTCAAATTAAAAATTAGATTTACTAATCTTTTTTAAAGTTAAGTTTAAATAATATTGATTTGACTAAAATCATCAATAGCCTGGACACAGCCTAATTCCAGTAAAGTTTTTTGGTCAAACATAGTAGTTAGACCAATAACTTGCATTCCTGCAGCACGTGCTGCTGTTATACCTGAGCGGGTATCTTCAAATACCAAACAGTCTTCAGGCGCAACATCCAATTTTTGAGCAGCTGTTAAAAAAATTTCTGGATGGGGTTTTCCATTAGTCACTTGATGTCCGCCAGTAGTAGAGTGAAAGTAAGTTTCCAGCTTTAAAGCGTCAAAGATAAAATCAATATTGAGTTGATCTCCCATAGTTGCAATACCCATTGGTATTTTTCTCTGTCGTTGGAGATTTAAAAAAGGATGCAGACCGTCTATGGCTTTAACATGAGGGCGGTACAATTCTCGGTACAATTCTTCTTTATAACTTCCTATGCGGAAGAGTTCTTTATGGTCTTCTATAACTGGAAAGAGTCGAGCCATAATTTCAACCAAAGATCCTTTGTGATACTGGTTGTCAAAGGTTGTGTAATCCAAATCCAATTGGTGAAACTTAAAAAGTTCAATCCAAGATTGTTTGTGGTACTCCATATTATCCACTAGAGTACCATCCATATCAAATATAAGTGCTTTAGGGTAGGGCATTGAGTACTTGCTTTACAAAGGTTCCAATTTGACTGGGTTCAAGCCAACGGGTAACGATGACCATCTGCTCATTAGGGATAATTACGATAAAATTACCACCAAAGCCAGCAGCGTAGTAAACATTTTCTGGAACACCACTCCAAAAACGGTCGCCTCCTTTTTTATTAAGCCACCACAAATAGCCGTAATTATTGTTTGCTATGGAGGGTGTTGTAGCTTCTTTAATCCATGATTTGCTAATTAGTTGTTTACCATTCCATTTTCCATTATTTAAAAAGAGTAATCCAAAGCGCGCATGATCTTCCGTATTAATAAAAAGTCCACCACCAGAGTGACCACCCCCTGAAACAGACTGCATTCTATTTCCATCCAACTCTACCCATGAATTGTCATAGCCATACCATCTCCATGTCATACTTGCCCCTATGGGGTCCATAATGTGTTCTTTTAAAACTTGTGGAAGGGGTTTACGCCAGATTTGGAGAAGCGAATAAGCGAGAACATTCACCCGGACATCGTTGTATTTAAAATGTGTACCTGGGGTGTGTAATTTTCTATTTTTCCAATCGTCGATGCTACCCTCTCTAGGTGGACGGTCTGCCCAGTCGTGAGAATTCCATAGTATGCCTGACCAGTCTGAAGATTGGTTGAGTAAATGTTGCCAAGTAATTTGTTGGTTATGAGCTCCGTCAAAAGTACTGTCCCAAACACTGTTTGCAACAGCATCCTTAGTTTTGAAAAAGCCTCGATCAACGGCCAAACCTGCTACAGTAGACAAATAACTTTTGGTCACACTAAATGTCATATCAACTTGTTTGGTATCTCCCCAACTTGCTATTTGATACCCGTTTTTCAAAATCATACCTGAAGGTCCACCTCGTTTTTTTGTAGGCCCTAAAATTTTATGATAGGGTTCTCTTGCAAAACCTTCAAGGATGGCAATTCTCAAATCTCGATCACCAGGATATTCATTGGTTTGGGCAAATTCTATTGCTTTTTTTAAAGCCTGAACTTCAATATTGAAATCTTTTGGATTTTTTGTTTCCCAAACTTCATTTGCTGATGGAAAATAAGATTGTCCAAAACCAGATATCTGGATAAACAAAAAAACTAAGATAAATAGTTCTAGTCGCATTGCGGGTAAAAATTTAAAACTTCATAAATTTAGACATATTCAATTTGCTGAGCATATAATATTTTATGAAATCAAAACTCCACTTAACAGCCTTGCAAATTCCACTCTTTTGGGAATCTCCATTGGAGAACAGGGCCTATATTGATCAGCAATTAAAAAAGATCGTAAATCCTACAGATTTGGTTTTATTACCTGAAATGTTTAGTTCTGGATTTACAATGAATCCAGAGGCTGTAGCCGAGCCGATGGGAGGTCCAAGTATGCAATGGATGCAGACTTGGGCAACAAAATTAAATTTTGTCATGGGAGGGAGTTTGGTGATTCAGGAAGGACCCTATTTTTACAATCGGTTTATAATGGTCACCCCTACCGAAGAGGTGATGTATTACGATAAGCGGCACACATTCACATTAGCGGGAGAACACAAAGCGTATCGAGCAGGGAAAAATGAGGGTATTTTTGACTACCAAGGGTGGAAGATTTGTCTGCGAATATGTTATGACTTAAGGTTCCCCGTATGGTCGCGAAATACTCAAGACTACGATTTACTGCTTTATGTTGCCAACTGGCCTAAGCCTAGAATCAATGCCTGGGATACTTTGTTGAAGGCCAGGGCAATAGAAAACCTATCTTATGTTATTGGAGTGAATCGAATTGGCAAAGACGAAAAAGACAATGAATACCCAGGGCATACCGCAGTTTACAATCCCTTGGGACTTTGTATTTCAGGAGGGCCCTCAGCTGTAGAATCGTTTGTTATGGCTGAACTTGACTATCTGGAACTTCAAGCACAGCGGAAACGGTTGCGCTTTCTGGAAGATCGGGATAATTTTGACTTGTATTAAAGGTTTCGTTCATATCCCAATTGGCTCTTACATCAATTTCTTTCCAATAGTAAATGACTTGTTCTGGCTGAATTTTTTCTAGATAATTTCCAGTATCCCATTTTTTATTTTGATTAGCATCTTCAATCAAACGCACTCTGTACTTCGCCGCATCAAGTAATTTAAACGAGTAATTGCCTCCCTCCAAAGGAGTATCATACCTTCTAAATACTTTATCACCTTTGAGTAATTCTATAATATAAGGATGTGGACTTTGATGTTGAACTCTCAATAAGATGTTTCCGTAATCTTCAATTTTTTTTGTTGAGGTCCGGTAAACAAGAGTATCATTTGTGTTTCCCCAAAAATCAACAAGGGCATTAGGCAATAGTGTGATTTCATAACGATCATTGGGAATGACCTCAAAATCTACCGTAATACGATCGAAGTTTTCTTGAATTTTTAAGCTGGCAGGAACTATAAGAGTATCGACATTGGTAACTTTTACCTTCTCTGAATTAACTTCTGTTATGGGGAGATTAGTTTTAAGTTCAAATTTTTCTAGAAGCCGAAGACTACCAGTAGTATTTTTACCTATGACTAATGAATCAGGAATGGGATTTTTAAAATAAACTGTTTTAATCTGTAATGAGTCCTTAATGTTGAACTCAAATTGAAGTGAATCCAGTTCAGCTCCTTTAAACCAAAAGTCTAAAGTATCAGTCTCTCTGTTTTGAGTGACCAAAGACTCAAAGCTATCAGGCACCTGACTTACCATTTTATAAGGCTCCTCTTCTCTATCTCCAAAATAGGCTAAAGCAATGTGGTGCTCATTGATAAAATAAGGTTTGTCCCAAAAAAAGTTGGTTTTTTCTTGAAACAGTCGAAAGTCGAGTATGGAATCTTGAGGTAATTCAATAAGGCGATCTACAAAACCAATTTTGTCTATATTTTGATCAAAAAAGTAATTTCCAGCTTTATCTTCTAGTGCAATAATTGCATACTTACCCGCTCTGAGATTTTGAAAACGGTAAATAGTTGTGTCCAAAGTGCTGGTCACATAAAGCGGTTTTTCAGTGAAAATTACAGAATCCTTATAAATGCTATCAACAGGGTAGAGTTGTAGGGAGATATAACGTTCTGTTTCTCTTTCAAAAGCATCAGTTACCCTTCCTTTGATGTACAGAGAATCAATTGTAGCACCAGTAGAAAGGGTATAGGTCAGATAGGAGGAAGGATTAGATTCATTAAAATCGATGATGCTTTCTCCGAAATTGAACGTATACGTTGTATCGTCAAGAAGACTGTCAAGAAGTTTTAGGGTCACTTTTTTAGACGCACCCGTGACAGGGTAAACTTTGTATTGAGAAGAATTTAAAGGAGGAGAAATAATCAATTGTTTACCGATGTCTTTTAGTGTCACATATTCATCAAAGGTCAAGTTGAATTCTTCTTTGTCAAAAAATAAGGTATTGAGCTTTGGAGTGGCATTGATCAGAACAGGTGGTAAAGAGTCTTTTGGACCTCCTGTTGGAGAAGCCCTTTTGGCACACTGTATAGTGGTTAATAAGAGTCCTCCCAAGAGGAGGATATTTAAGCCTAATCTCATCATAAGAATATACTCGCAAAATAAAGCAATATTCTACTTACAACCTAGATGCAAGTACTGCGATACTGATTTTTATTTTGGAATTTTATAATAATGCTAAAGCACAAATGTTTTTCATAAAATTATAATCGCACTTCACAGCCATAACAATTCCGTGGGGAAATATAGTCGGAGAGTGTCTGAAAAATAGCTTTGCTGTTTTTTTCATAGATTAAGATAAAGAGCCTTTTAAAAATAATAAAAAGAACTATTTTTGCGGCATGACGCAACAAACAGATAAATTCAAGAAAGTAA
>JAYPMN010000082.1:1362-7106 GCA_038129925.1 Flavobacteriaceae bacterium | reverse complement strand
GTTTATTTAGCTGGTGTGGTTTGCGGAGGCTATAAAACCAATAAATGGTTTATTGAGAACTCTAGGGTACATGCGGTTCAAATTATTGATGCGCTGTCAAAAAAATAGCCCGTGTTCTTCTGTGTTTTATTAAATTGAGGAAAATATAGAAGTGAAAATACTCATCATTCCAGATTCATTTAAGGGTAGTCTAAGCGCTAAAGAGGTTGCTCAACTTATGGAGCAATGCGTCAAAGCTGTTTTTCCTGAAAGTGAGTGCGTCTCGATGCCTTTTTCAGATGGCGGTGAAGGAGCCCTGACTGTTTTACAAACACATTCTAAAGGTCAATTAATCAAGTGTTCAGCTTATGACGCACTTCAGCAGCCCATAGAAGCTTCTTATTTTTTTTTTCAGAATAAAAACGAGGTATGGATTGAACTCTCTCAAACAGCGGGATTAACCTTACTCAACAAAGAGGACTTGGACCCACTTAATACCTCAACTTGGGGGACGGGTAAAATGATTGAACACGCCTTAGACAAAGGGAACAAGAAAATTTACTTGGGTATTGGAGGGAGTGCAACTCAAGATTTAGGCACTGGAATTATAACGGCACTCGGCGGACGTTTTCTAGATGAAAATGACAAAGAACTTCCTTTGGGCGGCGGTGCACTATATCGCCTAAAAAAAATTGACCTCAGCAATTTGAATGCCAGAGCGCTTCAGGCCCATTGGGTAATTGCCTGTGACGTGCAAAATCCTCTTTTGGGAAAAGAAGGTACTGCACATACTTATGCTAAGCAAAAAGGAGCCAGTCCATCGGATATTGACCGACTAGAACAAGGAGGTAATTGCTTTGCAGAAGTAGTTAAAAATCAATTTGGAATTGAAATTCGCAATCTCACAGGAGGTGGTGCAGCAGGTGGGGTAAGTGCAGGGCTGTTTGCCCTTTTAAATGCAAGCCTGACGAATGGGTTTGAACTGCTTGCCCAACAAACTGGTTTAAAAGATAAAATTTCAAAATTTGATTTCATACTCACTGGTGAAGGCTCTTTTGACGAACAAAGTCTTTATGGGAAATTACCCATTCAAGTGGCTCGCCTTGCAGAAAAATCAAATATTCCAACACTAATTGTAGCTGGTTTCAGTAAAATGAAAAGTCTGAAAAATCTACCTCATTGTACAATTATCAACACTTCACCTCCGGAGGTTGCAGTAGAAAAAGCTATTGAAAATGCTGAAAAGAATTTACGCTCAGCCTTAACCAAAGAATTAGAATTTATCAAATCACACAACCTATGACTTTTGCACTACTATGTATATTCATTACCATTCTATGGATTGTTCTTGGCACCTCACTAGCGAAGCTTCACCCTTTTTTAGTTCTCTTTAGTGCAGCACTTTTCCTTGCGATTTTACTCAGATTACCCCTTATAGAATCCCTGAATTTTATTCAAATTGGCTTTGGTCAAATTATTCAAAAAATAGGCTTATTGATACTTTTTGGAACTGTAATTGGAGTTGCCATGGAACAATCTGGCGCTACCCTTTCCATTGCTCAAGGAATCTTAAAAATCATGAATCGACTTCCCCTTCCCTATGCAATTAGTAGCATAGGTTATTTGGTTTCTATCCCTGTATTTTGTGATGCGGCATTTGTTATTTTATCCCACCTCAACAAAACCCTCTCTAGACAGACAAAAACACCGCTTGTGGGCTTAACAGTGGCCCTATCTACTGGACTTTTTGCACCTCATGTCTTAGTTCCTCCTACTCCTGGGCCTCTCGCGGCGGCAGCTAATTTAGAACTAGACAATCTATTCTTATTGATTGTAATGGGTGCTTTTGTTGCATTAATATTGATATCGGTTGGAGGAGCTTATGGCAACTACTTAACCAAAAAAAATAACTGGGTAGAAGATCAAACAGAACACATCACTAATGTACTCAAGGAACCTCAACTCCCCTCTTTTACCAAATCAATACTTCCGATATTAATCCCGATACTGTTAATGTGTTTGGGAACTGTATTAGGATTTGTAACTCAAAGCATGCCTGGAAAAGAATTTATTTTATTGGTAACCAAACCTACCATGGCGTTGGGCATAGGAATGCTGTTTGCCTTTGCCCTAGCAAAAGGTCCTAAGAAAACCTTTCTGAACACCTCCGTCAAAAAAGGAATAGAGCAAGCTGCTCCAATTTTAATTATTACTGGTATGGGAGGTGCTTTGGGTGCTATCATTCAAACCATACCATTAAAAACATATGCTGAATCCATTACTGCTATTGAGGGTTTAGGAATACTAATCCCTTTTCTTATTGCTGCCCTTTTAAAATCCGCTCAAGGATCCTCGACTGTTGCAATAATCACCACATCTTCTTTAATTTTTCCATTACTCCCAATTCTAGGTATGGATTCAGGAATGGGAAAAGTATGGGCCATAATGGCATTGGGAGTTGGCTCAATGACAGTTTCTCATGCCAATGACTCCTATTTTTGGATAGTAACTCAAATGAGTGGAATGGATGTGAAAACAGCCTACAAGACACATACACTGGGGACACTTATTCAGGGTTGTGTTGGATTGGTTGTGGTGTGGATAGGGTATTCCCTTTGGTCAATGACCTAGTAGGAAGAGTAGGTCAATTCTAATTGAACTTTTTTATCATTTAAATTTTCTTCCGGATGAGAGCCTACGAGCACACTGCCTAGGGGGCTAAGAGTTGCGCCCCTTGGATAATTTAATTTTGCATTATCGGAAGTGAGTTTGATAGCATCAAGAATTGTATTATCGTTTATATCTCCTGTTACTACAAGTCCTAAATCAAAGTTAATAGTATCATTTCTAATGATATTAGATACGTGATTCGTCACATCAAAAGTATACCGAAATGGATTATTGCTGCTGTCGTATTCCAATACTCCACCATAAGTAGTTTTACCGCTATTTGCAGAAGTTGACGTTACTGAATTATCAGAAAAATAATCCAATAAGGGCTGTCCAGAATCGTATCGATACAAATAAAGACGCGGAGCAAATAATTCTGAGGAAATGTTAGGTTGCTCAGGATCCAAATAAAAGACTAGTTTGGCTTGATTAATTAACCAATTTTGACTTCTTAAGTTATTTAGTAATGATTCGTCATCTTCATTACTGCTTGAAAATAAGCGAATTTTCCCATGATACTTCCCGCCTTGAATATAAAGTTTATCGGTCGGCTCCTCCAAACTCGTATTGGCTATCAACTCCTGAATCTTTGGATTTGAATCAAAGTTTTTAAGGGTATTCACCCTTATACCCGATAGATTTAAGGTGAATTCACTCGTTGCTTTAACCGTACTATCGTCGATAAGTTCATCAGGAGTTCCGTTAGTGTCATATTTATCGTATTCGTATTCGATCTCAATCGTTGCTTCTTGTATATTAAGTAGCATGTATAAATCTTCAGAAAAGTTATCTGTACGGATAATAATTCCTTTCAAAGCTTGCTGAAAAGCTGCATTCGATCCGAGTGAGGCCGTGCCTTCCTTGTCAAGTAGGTGCTCTTGAAAAAATGTGGTGTCAAGCGGAACACGAATCCTAGGGGAGAGCCTACTCTCTACACGGGTTGTTTCATCCACGTCTTCTGTTGATGGATCGTCCTCTTTAAAGTTAAAACGTAACTCATCGAAATTCAAAGTAATTCTCTCATCGTGAAGGACCGAATTATAGAATCCCTTCTCAAAATAATCTTCGTTTGAATAATAAATTTTGTTTGACTCAAAGTTTTTTGCAGGATCAAGCGTATTCAAGAAATACGTAAGCTCATAAACTTTTAAATCAAAAATAGCGTTGGGATTGCCGTAAAGCGAATCAATTTCATATTCTTTATTTTCAGACTCGTAGGCGTCATTTTCGTCGTCATTATGATCTAGAATTCCGTCTCCATCGCTGTCTGAACTTAGAGGGTTAAGACCCGACTGTAATTCCAAAATATCTGACAATTCATCTCCATCTGAGTTGCTTTCAGGATTTTCAGGGTCTGCGTCTAAGGAATCAATTACACCGTCATTATCCTTGTCGTTTTGATTTGTAAAAAATGGAATTTCTAAATAAACAGCGGTGACGGTCTCGTGTTCTGGAATGATCGTATTTGAACTAGGATTCTCCTCGTCTTCTTGAGCCTGACTCAAATCACCAAAAACTGGATTTGAACCCAGTGAGAGTTGTGTTACAATACTTGCTTGAGACTTTCCGAAAACAGGATGTGTCATCGTTCCGAGTTGAACTAAAGGCTGAACATTCGACTGTACTTTATCAACCCCTTTTTGGTAGGTAAAAACTGGGAAAGTTTGAGCGTTTGTTGAAAGGGTTTGATCGGCCAACAACTCCTCACCCATTGGTGTAAAATCCTTATTACAAGAATGAATAAGAGCAACAAGACTAAGACTTACAAGAAGTTTAAACGAACTACGCATGTGGAGCTAGGGGGTGATTAAAACTTTTTAGAGTAAAATTCAATAAATACTTCCTCATCTTTTGATTCTGCATAATTTAAAACAGGCTTCTTACTGTCCTCTATTTGGCTAACTAAAGCTTCTGGAAGATTGTCAGAGGCCATAATTAAACCATCTGAGTGGGTAATTGACAGTTTGGATAACGCTTCATAGTTTGCTTTTTGGAGCTCTGAAGTAAGATCAGAGTCAATATTATCAAAAGAAACTTTTTCTTCAAAATTCGTAGAGAAGACTCCTTCAAAATCGGGTTTGTAAATTGAACTTATAATTTTACTGCCTGCAAATAAGGGTTCATCTCCGTAATAAGATTTGAGATATAATGGAAACAGTGCTGTAAACCAACCGTGAAGATGAATGATGTCTGGTGCCCAATTTAATTTTTTTACTGTCTCAACTACACCTTTTGTGAAAAAAATCATTCTCTCATCATTATCTTTATGACAACTTCCTTTCTCGTCGTGAAGTATTGATCTTCTTTTAAAATACTCCTCGTTATCAATAAAGTAAACTTGCATTCGCTCTTTAGGGATGGAGGCCACCTTAATGATCAAAGGCATGTCCATATCATTGATTACTAAGTTCATGCCTGATAAACGAATAACCTCGTGTAATTGATGCCTTCTTTCGTTAATTAATCCATAACGAGGCATAAAGATTCTTGTCTGCCCACCGTGCTCATTTATCGCCTTGGGTATTTGAAACGAGTTTATTGCTTGTTCAGTCTGAGGAAGGTAGGGTACCACCTCTGAGGAAATAATTAATACTCTTTTATCCTTCATAAAAAATTCATCCGTGGGAAAAGCTCCGCAAAAATACAAAATTAATGCTTACATACTCAAAAACTAACTACTTTAGCCGAGTTAATCATTTGCTAAATGTTAATTGTTCGTAGTGCTGAGGAGCTTCAAGATAGCTTAAAATCAAAAAATAAATCACTTGGCTTGGTTCCTACTATGGGTGCGCTTCACCAGGGACACCTTTCGTTAATCAAGCGTGCTGCTAATGAAAATAAAAAAGTTGTTGTCAGTATTTACGTCAACCCTACCCAATTTAACCATAAGGAAGATTTAGACAACTATCCCAAAGACATTGAAAACGACATCGCCTTACTCAAGCCTTTTGAAAAACAGCTTATACTTTATGTACCAAGTCACAACGATTTATATCCTCAGGGCATAAAGAGTAAAAAATTTGATTTTGGGAGCCTTACAGCCCATATGGAAGGCGCTTCCAGGCCTGGACATTTTAACGGTGTAGCAACTATAG
>JAYPMN010000082.1:0-1352 GCA_038129925.1 Flavobacteriaceae bacterium | reverse complement strand
CTATAGTGGAAGCACTTTTAGTCAAAATTCAACCCGCTAAAGCGTATTTTGGCGAAAAAGACTTTCAACAGCTTCAAGTCATCAGAGCTCTCAATCAAAGACTTGATTTAAATATTGAAATTGTTAACTGCACACTTCAACGGGCAAAGGATGGGCTTGCTTTAAGTTCAAGAAACGCACTGCTCTCCAAAGCACAGAGATCAGCAGCTGTGGTAATTTTCCAAACTTTAGAATACCTCAACAAATATGCAACCAATTGGAGTGTGAGCGAAATGGAACACTATTTTAAGTCAAAAGTTGAAGCTATAAAGGACTTTAAAGTAGACTATTTTAGTATTGCAGCACCTTCAGATTTAATCCCAATTAGCCATTTTGATTCTCTTAAAAATTACCGGGTTTTTGTTGCTGTTTATGCAGGTGAAACAAGATTAATTGATACGATAGAATTAGTTAGAAAGTGATACCTTTGCGCCATGCTAATTGAAGTATTAAAATCAAAAATTCATCGGGTCACAGTTACAGATGCGGACTTGAATTATATAGGTAGTATTACCCTTGACAGCCAGCTAATTGAAGCTGCAAATTTGGTAGTTGGTGAAAAAGTTCAGGTGGTCAATATAAATAATGGAGAACGCCTTGAAACCTACGTTATAGAGGGGAAATCAGGCTCTGGAGAAGTAACACTAAACGGTCCTGCAGCGCGAAAAGTTCAAAAGGGTGATGTGATCATCATCATCAGTTATGCTCAAATGGATGTAAAAGAAGCGAGATCCTTTAAACCCACTTTACTGTTTCCAAATGAAAAAAATAATTTACTGCAATAAGATTTGAAAAAAATAAAATCGCTTCTCAAAATTATTCTCCCGCTTGCAGTTGGATTCTTTTTTATTTATCTCAGCTACAATAATACCTCAGAAGAAGAAAGAAATTTAATCTACTCATACATTCAAAAAGCCGACCTCCGATTCGTAATGCTTTCCGTTTTTTTTGGCATCCTCAGCCACCTTTCACGAGCATACCGTTGGAAGTATTTACTCTCACCTCTTGGATATCAACCGCGGTTTATTAACTCTGCTTTAGCTGTTCTGATAGCTTATATTGCCAATTTAGGAATCCCTCGTTCAGGTGAGATACTGAGAGCTACTACGCTCAGTAGTTACGAAAAAATCCCATTTGAAAAGACCTTTGGGACCATAGTTGCTGAGCGACTTGTTGACCTCTTAATTCTAATCGGCTTTGTACTTAACGCCCTTATTCTTCAATTCGATATTATCTGGTCTATTCTCAGTGAAAAAAAAATATCGCCCCTCCAAATTTTGATTGGACTTGCTTTTGTAATTATTGGATACATC
>JAYPMN010000081.1:3235-7128 GCA_038129925.1 Flavobacteriaceae bacterium | reverse complement strand
TAATAAATGGAACTGAAAAGGGATCAACTGATTATCATGATGATTGTAGCTTTACCACAGCCAGTATTACAGTCTCTGTTACTTCCACCTCAGATTGTGATGGAGATGGGGTAACCAATGCCCAAGAAAATATAGACAATACCGATCCTAAAGACGAGTGTAGTTTTGTAGATGCAAGTATTACCATTGTCCCTACAACTCCAAAAGACTGCGATGGTGATGGGGTATTAGATACTGATGAAGAAATTGATGGAACGGATGCCAATGATATATGTGATTTTGTTTTCGCAAGTCAATCAACAAGTACAATTGCGCTATGGGCAACACTAGACTGTGATGGGGATGGGGTAACTAATGGAGATGAGATTACAGATGGGACTAATCCAAAAGAAGTATGTAGCTATTTATCTACTAGTGTTAGTAGTACCCTTGTATCTGCTACTTGGAGACTTGCTGACTGTGATGGAGATGGGGTTACAAACGGTGATGAAAGTGATAATTTTACAGACCCTCAGGATCCCTGTGACTATAGTTTTGAATTACAAACTGTATCACCTACAGCTACTTGGAATAACCTTGACTGTGATGGAGACGGTGTAACCAATGGGGATGAATTAACCGACAGCACTAATCCACTATTTAGCTGTGATTTTATTGTTGAAAGTATTACAGTTACTGTAACCTCAAACCTTGACTGTGATGCTGATGGAGTTTCTAATGCTAATGAATATATAGATGGAACAGATCCAATGGATCCATGTGAGGTTAATACTGCCAGTATTGATCGCATAGTAACCGCAATTAAAGATTGTGATGAGGATGGTGTAGATGATGATACTGAAGTATTAAACGGGACAGACCCCAATGATTCATGTAGCTATAACTTGGAGGATATTACCATGCCAATTGATACAGAAGAGGATTGTGATGGAGATGGGGTGCCTAATTCAATTGAGATTGAAATTGATAGAACAGATCCAAACGATAATTGCGACTTTAATTCAGATAATATTGTTTTAGATGATGCTTCACTAGCTTGGAAAAATGCTGATTGCGATGGTGACGGAGTGCCAAATGGTCAAGAGATAACCGACGGCACAGATCCAAAAGATCTTTGCTCAAACATTATAGCAAATCAGACGTTAACACCCTCAGCTGATTGGAATGCTGCTGACTGTAATAACGATGGTTATTGTAATGCTTGTCCTATTCCAGAGCCATCCACTGGTGGTGGAGGCGGAGGCAGAACAAGAACTCCAAATAATGATAGTTCTACTTCAACACCAACAATAGATGATCTTGATGGTGATGGTATCGAAGATTCATTGGATGATGATGATGACGGTGATGGAATACCTGATGATCAGGATGAATTCCCAAGAGATGGCTCAGAATGGGATGATTTAGACGGAGATGGTGTAGGGGATAATAAAGACGTTGATGATGATAACGATGGAATTAATGACGTATTAGAATCTCCAAATGGAAATGAAGATTTTGATGGTGATGGTATACCAAACTACCTTGATTTAGATAGTGATAATGACGGCTGTCCTGATGTTATTGAAGCTGGATATGTCGATCAGGACGGTGACTTTATACTTTCTGATACTGACGGAATTGAGTTTAATGAAATAGGTCAAGTAATTTCAGATTCTGGCTACACCTACCCGGCTGATAATGATAATAATGGAATTTTAGATTTCTTAGAAGAAGGCTCTCAAGTTGAAATAATTGTAAATCCTGTACCGAGGGCTGCCATACTTTCAGGGAGAAATATTATTCTACAGGTAGAGGCTACATCACTTGGAACTATTGACTATCAATGGCAAGTAAATAAATCAGGTATTACCTCTAAAGGGAATCAATGGGAAAATATTGATAATGGAGATCTATATCTAGGAACAAAATCTGAAAAATTAATAATTCGCAAAGCTACTTCCAATATGGATGGTTGGAGATACAGAGCGATAGCATTTTCTCCTTGTTATGTTTGTGGTGATGTAGTTGAATCAGAACCAACCGAGCTTTACTTTACTCCTTTGTCAATTCCTAAAGGATTCTCTCCAAATGGAGATGGATTCAATGATACATGGGTCATTGATGGTCTTGAGAATTATGTCAGAAATAAACTTACAATCTATAATAGATGGGAGACAAAAGTTTATGAGAAAGTAAACTATCAAAATGATTGGGATGGTTCCTCATATGTAAGTGGATTTGGTGGTACAAATACCCTTCCTGATGGTATCTACTTCTATATTCTTGAACTCGATAATGAAAAACCAATAACAGGTTATATCTATTTAAAAAATCAATAATTGAAAAAAGTAATAATTACATATTGTCTATTGATTTTTAGCCTTGGATATGCCCAGCAGGAATCCATGTTTAACCATTACATGTTCAATACACAGATATTTAATCCTGGGTATGTTGGTTCTTCACAATCCTACTCATTTAATTTAATTCAAAGAAATCAATGGGTCGGTTTTGAGGGTGCTCCTGTGCTTCAGGCTCTCTCATTTAGCTCACCCGTACAAAGTAAAAGATTGGCCTATGGTATCACGGCAATTAGCGATAGAATTGGACCTATTGTTAATAGTTCTTTTGCTGCAGATCTTGCATATCATCTTCTGTTAAATGATAATAACAGAGTACTATCTCTGGGACTCAAAATGAGTTTAAATTCATTTAATTTAGACGGAGAAGGTCTTAATTTAAATCAGCCTGGAGATCCACTTTTTTATTCTGAGTCTGTTGGCTTTAAGCCTAATATTGGAACTGGAATTTACTACTATACAGAAAAGTTCTATGCTGGTCTTTCAACGCCATTTTTCTTTGAAAATAAAGAGCTTAGACAAAATAGACACTTCTATTTGACCTCAGGGTTTTTGATAGATATCAGTAGAGACTTCAAATTACGACCTAGTGGAATTATCAAAATGACTTCTGGAGCACCCGTTAATCTTGATTTTTCTAATCTGTTTATATACAAGGATCAGTTTTGGCTAGGAGCAAATATAAGATCAACCTATAGGGATCTATTCCCTAATCAAAATACAGGTGGTGGTTTTGGGGCAATTTTTGGAGTCAATGTTTCAAATAGTCTAATGGTAAGTTATGCCTATAGCTATTCACTAGGTAATCAAACGGGCGTTTATAACAACGGCACCCATGAAATAATTTTGAGATACAATTTAAGACAAGTGGCAAAAGCACTTATAGACTCACCAAGATATTTTTAAAATGAAAAAGCTATATAATTTTATTTTTCTGTTGTGCTTGGTTTTTTCAAAGCAAGAGCTTGTAGCTCAAAATCTACTTCCTGATTTTGATCTTTATGAATTAAATATTAGTGAGAGTGAAACTGTTTTTAGTCCTGCGGTATTCAAATTAAATGATGATACTATAGAGCTCATTGTTGTCTCATCTCAAAAAAATAATAACGAAGGTAAAATCTCAAGGAAATTCAAAGAGGTAGATCTTAATAAGATTTTCAATCTTCAGAAGATAACAATTGAAAATAAGCCTCCATTTAAAATACTTTCCAAAGAGCTGCTTTCAAGTAAAATAAACTCTTCTTATCAGGAGGGTCCAGTATCTTTAGATAAAACAGGTAGTAAATTATTTTTTACACGAAGCTCTCAAAAGATTTCAAAAAGCAAGAAGTTGCTTTTAGATATCTATGAATCAAATTATGCTAACGAAGATTTTCAGAGTCCAAAAAAAGCAGCGCTTTTTGACGATGAAATTTCAGTTATGCATCCTGCTTTAGACTCTCAAAATAATATAATTTATTTTACTAGTAATATCGACCAGGAAAACCAGTACGATTTATACTACAGTAAAATAAGTTCAGAGGGTAAATTTGAGACTCCTCAAAAAGTTCC
>JAYPMN010000081.1:0-3135 GCA_038129925.1 Flavobacteriaceae bacterium | reverse complement strand
AGCAATAGCTTTTTATATTCTGATTCTTTTAAAACGATTATTGTTGACAAACCTGAATTCGGTGATTTAGATTTAAATTCAGATGGAACTTTTGTTTATTCAAATAAGGACGAAAATGTAAAGAAGGACCAATTTACTTACAAGATATTTGATGGCTATCGAGAATCAAATCCAATAGAGGTGAGTCTATCAAGAATGGAGACAGAAATCTACCTGAGATCGATTTATTACGATTTTGGAAAATTTAATCTTATTAAGAAATACAAACCTCGTTTAGACTCAATAGCTGATTTGTTAGATAATGATTTAAAAATTAATCTTTTGATTAGTTCTTACACAGATGCCAGAGGTAGTTTTAAAAGCAACAAAAAACTTGCTGAAAGTAGATCAAAAACAATCTATAACTACCTTATTAAAAATAGAGGTATTAATAAAAGTAGGTTGGATGTTAAAGACTATGGGGAACAACATATTAAGGGTAATTTATACAGTGATTATTTAGTTGAAGTTTTTAAAAGTAAAAGTAGTAGTGAGGTATCTAAAAAATTGGAGAAATTTTCAATGTATAAAGCGTTTGTATATAGCAAGCAAGATTTTTATTTTTTAATTGTTGGTCAGTTTAATACAAAAAGAGAGGGCTTAAGATTTATTAGAAAACTAAGTAAAGAGGGTATCGAATCTGATTTAATTAAAAATAATTATACGGAGGCATCAGAGAGTGAACATCAAAAAAATAGAAGAACAGATTTTAAAATCATTAAATAAATGAGACCAAAAAAAATTATTTTCAAAGATTCTAGTAGTACTACATTTCTACTTCATTAATACTTAATGCTTTCTAAATAATTACCATTACTATAACTTAGTTATACATCAAAAATAACTTTTATGGAAACCAAAGATCATTTTGAAGTCATATTCGCTAGAACTTATCCAGATTTTACAAAAAAACTTGTTGTGAAAATCAACAATTTAACTTTCAATGAAATAAGAGTTTGCATGTACCTAAAAATGGGTTACTCTAACAAGAAAATTTGTTCGCAACTTGGTATATCGGCTCAAACGATTTCCAATTTAAGATCAGGACTTAGAAAAAAGATGGGTCTTTCTAGAGGTCAAGATTTAACTGCCGCTATTTTATGTTTATAGTTAATCATTTTTTTGTAAATTCTAAGGGTAATAGGTTGACCCAATTTTTTGGGCTAGTATTTTTCTTTGTCTTAAGCTCTGGGTTTTTATATTCTCAAACCTCTCCTACGGTAACTCTTACTGATACCGATGCGGATAACCTTTTATCTGCATCTGATACTGTAACCATTACAGCAACATTTAGTGAGGCGATGGTTGCTACTCCTACTATAAGTATTGCTTCTACTTCAACTAGTGTACTGACAGATTTTTTGACATATAATCCAGAATATATAATTACAAATACTGGTGTAAGTACAGACACTATTTCAAATTCAGGTCAAAATTTTGGAAATGACATTTCAATATCTGATGACGGTAAATATATGCTTGTTGGATATCCAGACGAGGATGATTTTTTTGGAGATGGTCAACAATTTAATCCAAATCCCGGAGCAGCATTTCTTTATGAGAATATTAATGGTGTTTGGACCTTTTCTGAAAAGATTAACTATGCTACGGATAGAACAGGAATTACACCCCTTAATTTTGGAGATAATAACAATCGAGCTTCTGGTTATGCTAATGCTAGTCTGATTTCTGGGGATGGAAATACTATTTTAATTAGAAGTGAAGGAGGTGATGATTTCTTTGATGTTTTAAAAAAAATAAATGGAAATTGGGAGCTTTCATATACCATAGAAAATCCCTGGGCGACCGCTCCTCTTAAAGGTTCATTTGGATACAGCTTTGCTTTATCAAAAGATGGATCCATGATTGCCATAGGGTCAACAATTCCTGATTACAGAGATAATTCTTACAATGAAAATAATGGAGTAAATCTTGGGGATGTCAGGGTATTCATGTATACCCCTTCAGCAACAAATTCTTATACATTGGTAGGGTATTTTGCTGGTAATGATGCTTTTGGTGATCCCATCAATTTTTCAGCTAATGGTCTTTCAAGGGCAAATGACCTTCCAGCGTCTGTAAGAAATGATATAACGGGTATTGATTTTTCTGCTGATACTAATAATTATGTTTATACAGAGGAGTTTGGAATTGACCTTTCTTTTTCGAGGGATGGTTCTAGACTGAGTATTTCACATGCATCTAACAATGAAAATGGAACAGTCTATGTTCTTGATTATACACCATCCGGCTCTACTTCGTGGACATTAATAGGTTCAATTGACGGTCCTATCAATCCAGAAACACAAACTACCTCCTCAACATCAACATATAATCAAAGATTTGGACGATGGGCAAAATTATCTGATGATGGATCAAGAATAGTTATTGGAGAAATGCCCGCGCGTTCTATTTACTCAAGTAATAGCTCCAAAAGTACTGCTGCACAACCTCTGATTTATTTTTATGATTATACACCAAATAGCTCTTCATCGTCATTCACACTTAAAGGTAAACTGGATGCTAATATTGACCGAGCTCCCCCAGGATCCGTGGTCACAAATTCTAATAGTTCTTTATATGGTATGACATATTATGTATTGCTGGGACTAGAACCTGGATATAGAATATCCATTTCATCTGATGGAAGTAGAGTTTTAATTGGAGATGAGGACTGGAATAATAATGATACATTGGGACAGGTTTCTCTGTTTGAATATACACCTACATCCACTTCAACTTTCACCCAAATAGGATCTACGGTAAGCGAAACAGTTTCGTCTGAAAGGGAATTTGCTCGCGGAATTAAACTTACATCAGATGGGAATTCTTTTGTTGTTGGAAGGCCTGATAACGGAAACGGATCTGTAGGGTTTTTCGATGCTTCCCCTACTCATAAATATGAATATTATTGGGATGTAGATAACGGAACTACACCCCCTGATGGAGATTATTTCGCTACTGTTGCTGGAACAGCCTCTGCAACTTCTATCACCTATTCAGGTACAGACAGCATCACCTTTACTTTAGATACTACAGCGCCTACCATCCAGTCTATTTATTCTTCTGCTAATGGAAGTTACAACCAAACAGATA